>NZ_JBMFKV010000151.1:0-4519 GCF_049971835.1 Pyrobaculum sp. | reverse complement strand
GGGCGTGCCGATGGACGAACACGGCATGGTGGTGGAGATACTCGAGGAGAAAGTAAAACAGCTCAAGGCGGAGGGAGCCCGTATAAAGTTTATCTACACCATACCCACGGCGCAGAACCCCTCCGGGCTCACCATGTCGCAAGACCGGAGGAAGTACCTGCTGGAGATCGCGGAGAGGTTCGACCTAATGATCGTAGAGGACGACCCATACTCATACTTCCTCTTTGAGCCCATCGAGGTCTCGCCAATAAAGGCGCTGGACAAGAGCGACAGAGTCATCTACCTGTCCACAGCCTCTAAGATCTTCGCGCCCGGCTTCCGCCTAGGCTGGGTTATAGCAAGAGAGGATGTTATCAAGTGGTTCAACCTCGCCAAGCAGTCCCTAAACCTCAACACTTCCAACTTTGTGCAGTATATCTTCGCCGAGGGCCTGCGGCGCAACATCGTGCTCAAAAACCTACCCCACGTGAGGGACCTGTACAAAAGGAAGAGAGACGCCATGCTAGCGGCCCTGGAGACCTATATGCCTCCGGGGGTAAGCTGGACGAGGCCCAGCGGCGGCATGTTCATCTGGGTCACCGTCCCGCCACATATCGACACAAAGGAGCTTTTGAAAACTGCCGTGACGCAGTACAAGGTGGCCTTCGTGCCCGGCCACGGATTCTTTGTAGATCAGTCCGTGAGGAACGCGATGAGGCTAAACTTCACCTACCCATCGTTTGAACAGATAAACGAGGGCATCCGCCGCCTCGCCATGGCTATCAAAGGCGCATGATTCTGCTTGAAGAGGCTACTACGGTCATAAAAGAGAAGCAACGGGAGGGGAAGATACACAGGACGCCGACTCTGAGATCCGAGTCTCTGTCTAGAGTCACGGGGGGCGAGGTTTTCCTAAAGCTGGAGGCTCTGCAGAAGACTGGCTCCTTCAAGATTAGGGGGGCCTACTTCGCCATGTATAAATACATACAGGAGGGCTACCGCGAGTTTATAACGGCTTCCTCGGGCAACCACGCTCAGGGGGTGGCCTACGCCGCCCAGCTACATGGCGTTAGGGCCACTGTGGTTATGCCTGAGACTACTCCGTGGCTGAAGGTGAAGAAGACGCAAGATTATGGTGCCACTGTGATTCTGCATGGGGAGAGCTACTACGAAGCTGAGATAAAGGCGATGGAGCTTGTGGGCGGCGGTGCCAAGTTTCTACACGCCTACAACGACTGGTACGTAATCTCGGGCCAAGCCACTCTCGGCGTTGAGATCCTTGAGGACTTGGAGGGCGTAGATGTTGTGGTTGTGCCAGTCGGCGGAGGGGGGCTTATATCCGGCGTCGCGTATGCCATTAAGAAGAGGAGACCTGGCGCGAGGGTGGTGGGGGTGCAGGCCAGCGGGGCGCCTGCGGTTTATCTTTCGCTGAAGGAGGGCGGGCTGGTTACTATTGACAGGGTGGACACAATTGCCGACGGCATCGCGGTGAAGAGGCCGGGGGACATTACGCTGAAGCTTATCCAGGAGTATGTAGACGACATTGTCTTGGTTGA
Organism: Pyrobaculum sp.; assembly: GCF_049971835.1. NCBI lineage: Archaea > Thermoproteati > Thermoproteota > Thermoprotei > Thermoproteales > Thermoproteaceae > Pyrobaculum > Pyrobaculum sp. The sequence goes on along the minus strand of NZ_JBMFKV010000151.1, from coordinate 2,984 downwards.
TGACAACGAGATTGTCGACGCCATCTACCTACTGCTGGAGAGGACGAGAGTGGTGGCCGAGGGCGCGGGGGCGGCGGCGGTGGCCGCCTTGATATCGGGGAAGGTCGATGTGCGTGGGAAGAGGGCTGTGGCGGTGGTGTCCGGCGGCAATATAGACGCGCCGATTCTCATGCGGGTGTTGATGAAGGCCTTGGCGAGGCAGAGGCGTGTTGTTAGGCTCGTTGGGGAGGTGCCCGACAGACCTGGCACGCTGGCCAAGGCGTCGTCGCTACTGGCTTCTCACAACGTCAATATTCTGGAGGTCTACCACGAGCGTTACGATCCTGAGCAGAGGCCGAACTACGTGAGGCTTATATTCGTCGTGGAGATACCAGGCACTCTCGACATGTCGAAACTGCTGGATGAACTGGAGAGGAGCGGCTTCTACTTCAAGCTGGCTCCTCACTAAAGATTAAAAGTAGGGTTTTTCGCCAATTCAATGAAGACCAAGTTGCTCTACCAAGAGGACTCCTACGTCAAGGAGTTCGACGCAACTGTGCTCGACGTCTCTGGGAACGAGGTGGTGCTGGACAAAACCGCGTTTCACGACGGGACTGGAGGCGTAGAGGCTGACAGCGGCTTTCTTGTGTTTGGAGGGGAGAGGTACGGCGCCAAGGCGGCTCACAAGGGTGGAGAGGTGGTACACGTCTTGGATAGGCCGCCTGTTTTTAAGCCGGGCGACGTGGTGAGGGGCGTGGTGGACTGGGAGAGGCGGTATAGGAAAATGAGGCTCCACACGGCGGCGCATATACTATCTGCCGTTCTCTACAACAGGTACAACGCCTTGATTACAGGAGGCGAAATTACACATGAATACGCCCGCGACGACTTCAACGTGGAGGGGGACATGGCCGCTGTGAGGAAGATATTCGAGGAGGCGGTTGCGGAGGTGAACCAGATAGCGCAGCGGGGTATCGAGGTTAAGGTGTACTGGCTACCGCGGGAGGAGGCGTTGAAGATCCCGGGGGTGGTGAAGCTGGCGGAGAAGATGCCGCCCGACCTCCCCACCCTCAGAATTGTGGAGATCCCCGGCGTAGATATACAGGCGGACGGGGGGCCCCACGTCAGGAACACGAAGGAGATAGGGACCGTCAGGATTATCAAGGTTGAGAACAGGGGGAGGGGGAAGAAGAGGCTTTACTACACTGTGGAGTAGTGGAGTCGCCGCTGGGCGCCGCCTCGGTTTCGGTACTCCTCGGCGTTTTATTCGCCTATGTCCTCGACAGGTTAGAGTTCCCGCCGTTTCTGGGTTTTTTCATAGCCGGGGTCTTGACGAGGTACCTCCTAGGCGTCCACCTGCCCGAGATATACCTCCAAGTCCTCATATCGCTGGTCGCGTTTGAGGTGGGGCGCCAGCTGGGGGTGAGCGGCCTGTCGCCGGCGGCCTTCTTCGCGGTTATTCTAGAAACCGCGTTTATTACCGGCCTCTCGGTTTTAGTATTTAGACTCGCCGGGTTTAAGACAATAGAGGCCCTGGCCGTGGCTTTGATGTTGCTGAGCTCGTCTAGCCTCCTCGTGCTGAAGCTCACCCAAAGCCTCCCCACGGAGGCTAGAAACATCGCCATGTCTCTCACAACGCTGGAGGACACAGTTCTCTTTTTTGCACTGAGCCTCCTCACCGGCGGGACAACCGTGGAGAGCTTGCCCGTCAACCTCGTCGTAATAACTATCCTCGGCGGCGTGTCCCTCGCGTTGTTCTCCTACATAGACAGGTTTATAATTGGACGCGACTACGCCCTGCCCTTTGCCTTAGCCACGGCGTTTGGTTTTGTCTACGTCGTCCAGTACCTCCGCATAGCCTCCCCCTATCTCGGGGCCTTTCTCGCCGGGTACGTCTTCTCGAGGACGGATACGCGTGGCGTACATACAAAAGAGGCGGCCGCACTCTCTGGCCTAATAATCTACGCATATATGCTAGCCGTGGGCGCCTCCCTCCCGACGCCTAGGCTGAATCTGTTGTTTTTCGCTCTCAGCATAGCCGTGGCGCTTCTCGCAGTGCTCATCAGATCTGTATCCGTCTTCTTCGCCTCTCTTTTCGTCACGGGTAGTCCAAGGCTATCCGCCGGCGTCTCGCTGTCAACCGCCCACCTCTCGGAGCTGTCCCTCACAATTCCGGTGCTGGCGTACAGCTTCGGCGTCGTGAAAAACCCAGAGCTTGTGTTCGCCCTCTCGATCGCTCCGATATTTACGCTATTCATAGCGCCTCTTGTGTGGCGGCAACGTAGCCTAGTTGAGAGCTACGTCGGGAGCCGTATGAAGGAGCTTAAATCCACCGTGGCCTACGAAAAGCTCTACAAGGTTATCACGCGCGCCTTCACGACCGCGGCCAAGCTGGCGATTCTCATGGTGGTAGTGGCGCTTGCCTTTAGTTACATGGGCGTGCTGTCTCTCGTAGTCTTGATACCCTCCGCCTACTTCCTCTCAAAATACTTTAGAGAGATCTACAACGACTTGTTGATAGCGCTGAGGGAATACGAGGGGGCGCGCTACGGAAGCGTGACTGTGCTCATCTCCACGTCGGCCCTGGCGCTGTACGTAGCAATCGCCCTCCTGTCCCCCATACTGGAGGCCCACGTCTACATCATAGGGCTGATAATCGCGGTGCTCACCTACACCCTCTACGTAGTCTACCGGGAGCTACAGAGCGACCGCGACAGGCGGTTGAGCTCCTCGACCACCACGCGGTAGAATTCATCTACGGGAGGCGGAATATCGGCGCACCTCTCCCAAGCCTCTCGGAACGCCTTAGCCAGCCCGTAGTCTAGCCCGGTGACACTCTCCGGATCCACCTCCACCTCGGGGAGGATTAGAGACATCAGCGCTATGTGGTGTGCGTGTAGCCTGGCGGCTCTCTCAAGCTCCTCTTTTGAATATTCAGCGTCGGCCAGGGAGAAGGCCTTTTGTCTATGCACCTCGGCCAGCGCGCTCCGGGCCAGCGACGGGTC
>NZ_JBMFKV010000150.1:0-4520 GCF_049971835.1 Pyrobaculum sp. | reverse complement strand
AGCCGCGTCAACTCTCTCGCCGTCACGTTCTCACTGTCCATAACAGCGCACTCCACCTTCCTAGCCACCCTACGCGCAACGTCCACAGGAGCCCCCGCCTTGAGAACACTCACCACAATCTTCTCAGGAATAAACTCCTCAACCCGCCCATCCCTCTTAACCACCTTAACCATGTATACAGCTGGTCAGAGATATAAAAGAGGAGACCCGCGGCGTCTGGCCGTCGGCGCCGATTTCGCCGGCGGCGCCAGACGGGGAGGCCCGCCCAGCGCAGCCGGCTTATCCCCACACGCCACAAGCGGTGGAAGCCGTGGATGGGGAGGCCACCCACAGCCCCAGCCGCCTGCGGCTAGGCCCGGGGGCGGCTAGACGCCGCGGGTTAATATCAAAACTACTCAAATTATTAACAGTGATGTGATATTACCAGAATATTATACACCATCTCTCGACATGTGTAAAACAGAGATATATAAATTTTACAGAGCCGGAGCCCCCCGCAGGCGCCCGACCCGGGCATCGACGTCTCGGCGCGGCGCGGGCCGCGGTTACGAGGAAAATCTATACACCACACAGAACTTCATACAATATTAACTAAATATTTCATTAAATTGACACATATAAATTAAATTTATAAAGGCGTTTCAGTAAGTTGCTATGATAGATAGAGGGGCCGTATTGGCTAGGAGGCACATAATGCCCACCGTGTGGGTGGCCTACCTCCTCGCCTTCATAGACAGGGTAAACATCGGGATAGCCAGCCTCGGCATGAAGCAGAGCCTCGGCCTCACAGACGCCGACCTCGGCCTCGCCGCGGGCATCTTCTTCATCGGCTACTTCATACTAGAGATCCCCGGCACGTACATAGTGGAGAGGTACAGCGCCAAGAAGTGGATAGCCAGGATACTAATCACATGGGGCATACTCGCCTCCCTAACCGGCCTCGTACAAGACAAGCTCCAGCTATACGCCGTCAGGTTCGCCCTGGGCCTCGCCGAGGCCAGCTTCTTCCCCGGCATCATTGTCTACCTCACCCACTGGTTCCTCGAAGACGAGAGGAGCCGCGCGGTGAGCCTCTTCATGAGCGCCATAGCGGTGGCCAACATAATCCTATCCCCAATCTCGGGCCTCCTCCTCACAGTCAGCTGGCTGGGGCTGGAGGGGTGGCGCTGGGTGTTGATACTAGAAGGCCTGCCGTCAGTGGTGTGGGGGGCGGTGGTGCTCCTCTCCCTCCCCGACTGGCCCAGAGAGGCGAGGTGGCTGAGCCCAGAGGAGAAGGCCTGGCTCGAGGAGGAGCTGAGACGCGAGAGGGAGAGCCACCCACCCGAACACGTCGCCGCGTGGGTCACCGGCCTCAAGATGCCGCAGGCGTGGCTACTCGCCGCAGTCTACTTCACCGCCACGAGCGCACTGTACGGAATAACCTTCTGGTCCCCCCAGGTCTTGAAGGCCCTCACAGGCGGCAACCCCGTGGTGGTGGGCCTCCTAAACGCCGCGCTGTACCTCACAGCCTTCGCCGCCATGGTGGCCGTCGGCTGGTCCTCCGACAGGTCCGGAGAGCGCTTCCTCCACTCAGCCGCCGCGCTCCTTGCCGGCGCCGTCGGCCTAGCCGCAGTCGCCCCCCTCGCCCCCACCCCCCAGCTCGCCTTCGCCGCGCTTGTCCTCTCCGCCGCTGGGATATACGCCTTCTACCCACCCTTCTGGCCAATACCCCAGCGCATGCTCGCCGGAGTCGCCAGAGCCGTCGCCGTCGGCTTAATAAACTCAGTCGGCAACCTCGGCGGCTTCGCCGGCCCCTACATCGTCGGCTACCTCAACACAATAGCCAACTCCACATACGCCGGCCTCATATACCTGTCGGGGTCCGCCGCGCTGTCAAGCGCCCTGCTACTAGCCGCCCGCCGCTACATACTACGCAGGCACCCCAGTTAACCCCAGAAACACACAAACCCCCCGACGAGTCCCCCACAGCCGTTACATCTGGCAGGGGGCACCACCGCCCTTCAAGATATATAAACGAGCCGATGTAGAGACGTGGACACTGCCCTCGCCAAGCCGTGGAGAGACCTCGACGCCTACATACAGGCGAGGCTGGAGGAGGCCCGGGCAGAGCTGAGGCTAGCCCTCACGCTGATGACAGAGGGCTACACTAGAAACGCCGCGGGCAAGATCTTCCAAGCCTACAAGTCGTACCTAGCCGCCGCCGCGGGGCGGAGAAAGGCGGAGCTCGCCCCCCGCTTCAAAAACATAGACAAAATCATAGCGTACATGCCCACGAGGGCAATCCCCGAAGTCTCAGCCGCCCTAGGCATGGAGAAGGAGGGCTACGTCGCCCTCGCCCTCCACCAGTACCAGCACAACGGCCCAGACCCCGAGGGGGTGATGTCCATATACCCAAGCCGCGAGGCGGCCGCCCGCGACTTCTGCTGGCTCGCCGCCAGGCTGTGCAATGCGCTGAAATGCGACGAAGCCCTCTACGCAGAGGCATGCGGAGAATACCAAGTGCAGAGCGCCTAGGCAAGGCCCCGGGCGTTCACAACTGCGCGAAGATACAGACGCCCCCCACGCAGGGCGCCGTGCCTTCTGCGATATCCCCCGTGAGCACTAATGTTGCGAAGCTCCGCACATATCGAGACGCTGATACCAAGAGCAAAAACTGCGCCTAGAGGCTTTAAACCAGCGGTTTGGACAGCCCGCCGACACGCCGGTCGAGACGCCGCCGAGCAGACGACTAGCCCCGGCGGGGCCAGCGCTGCGGCTCGGCGGAGGGCCTCACAGCATCCTCGTCCCTAAACCGCCACAAGCCCCTCTTGGCGTCTAGGATGACGATGCCGAGCTCCCCGGCGAGGAAGTCGCTGATCAGCACCTCGTCTATGTAGGGATTCACCAAGATGTTGACCGAGGCCCGCCTCCCCTCCACCTCAAGCTCCGCCCCCGCCTCGATATAGACAAGCTCAACCTCGCCGCCGCCGGTATCCGCCGACACAACCCTCGCCGACTTCGGTGGCCACAACCCAAGCGCCTTCGCAACCTCCACGGGCACGGCCACGTCTGGGGCGGAGGACTCAAAGCCCGTGTTCACAAGCGCGGAGGTCGCGACCTCTCTGCCCCCGGCCCTAAGCCTTATCCTCACCCTCAACGCCATAGAAAACCCCCACAACCCCCTTCACCCTGAGGTACCCAATCCTAATGTGGGGCCTCCTAGCCTCTCTATACGCCCTCAGCAGAAGCTCCACCTCCCTCGGAAGCTCCTCCACAGACAAAAGCAATCCCTAATTTATAAACTTAACCAAACACGCCGCCGGGCAACGCCCCATCTGCACTCGCAGATCTGCCCGCCGAACGCAACCAGCGGTGTCGCAGTACGAAAACCCGGCAAACAAACGCAACACCAAGCCCCGGCGCGTTACACACAAGCAACGCCGAGGGCAGAGCCGCGTCGGCGCGCTTACAGAAGAGCCCGAAGACGCGCCCGCGGATATGCCCAACGCCGGGCCTTTGAAGCACCATTAAGACGAAGCTCGCCCCAGCCCGAACGGAGAAACCAAGCGACAGCCCACGCAACGCGGCGAGGGGGACGCCGAAGCCGCGCATAAGAGCCAGACGCGGGTTAGGGGTACGTGAGGGTCTGCCGGGAGGCTCCACCGCCCAGGTGGAGACGCCGCAGGCGTGGAGACGGCGGCGCCCGAGGCGAGGGGGACAGGTCGGAGAATACGCTGAGCACCGGCCAAGTCCAGACGCCCCACACACCCCCTCCGCAACCACCCCAGGCGGGGGCGCGGGCCGCTGGCTCAGACAGCCCAGACCCCGCCTCCCCGGTGGCTACGTATCTCCGCAGACGCCGCCTCTGGAGAGGCGTAGCTAGAGAATTTCAATCCGCCGGTTGTTCAACAGCTTGCTCGCGTAGTCGATAAGCTCGCCGTCGTTTACGATGACTATAATCCCACCGCGCCGCGTCGTCTTGTACTCAAGCTTCCGCACGAGAATGCCGCTGATCCTCACCACCCGGCCCTCCTCCACAGCCCTCTTGATCTCCTCAAGCTTCTTCAGATAAACCTCCCGCACACCCGCGTCAGCCGCAGAAGCCGCCTCCGTTTTTTTCACGTCCACATAAAAAACAGCTCTATAAAAACTTTACAGCGGCCGAGCCCCGAGCGCGCCGCCCCGGCGCAACCCACGCGCCGACGGCCTCCGGCCAACCGCCCCGACCAGCCGCACAGCCACGCCGCAGTACCCACAGACACCCGCCGCGTCCACGCCCAGACAAGCCCGCACGCCGCCGGCGACAGGCCTCTGCGCTTCTGATCTGGCATCTGCGCCCTCCCTAATTCACGCTTTTCGACCTCCAGCTGAGGGAGAGCGTCCGAAGAGGAAGCCGGCTTCTTTGATTTCCAGTCAGCGGGACCACGGTGGGGAGGAGATCGTCGTCACTAGTATATCGTCAAGGGGGACCGTCATCACTAGCAACTTTTCGATTTCCGGCTAGATGAGCTTTCACGGCGGACACACACGTTTCAACTATC
>NZ_JBMFKV010000149.1:0-4581 GCF_049971835.1 Pyrobaculum sp. | reverse complement strand
CCGACCTCCGCCCCCAGCGCCTTTAGCACATTCACCCTAATCAACGCCTAGACCGACACCTCCATTTATCAACCCAACGTTTAACGTGCCGCCGCCTATATACATTTATATATCTCTAAAACAGGTAATGTGCTCACAAAATTAATCGACCCGCAGAGCGTCGCGGTGGTCGGCGCCTCCCCCAAACAAGGCTCCGTAGGCTACGTAATCCTGGAAAACCTAGCCACCAGGTTTAAAGGCCCTGTCTACCCGGTAAACCCCAAATACGACGAGGTGGAGCTCTGGGGGCGGCGGCTGAAGTTCTACAAGTCCGTGGCGGAGATACCCGACCCCGTAGACGTCGCGGTGATAGCCACCCCCGCCCCCACCGTGCCTAAGATACTAGAGGAGGCCGGGCAGAGAGGCGTCGCCGCCGCGGTGATAATCAGCAGCGGATTCGCCGAGGCGGGGAACACAGAGCTCGAAAACTGGGTCAAGGCAGTGGCGAAGCAGTACGGCATCAGGGTCCTCGGCCCCAACTGCATAGGCATATACAACGCCTACACAAACTTCGACACAGTCTTCCTCCCGGCTGAACGCGCCGGCAGGCCGCCCCCAGGCCCCCTCGCCTTGATTAGCCAGAGCGGCGCCGTGGCGGCCGCCATAATGGACTGGGCCGCCAGGAGGAGGATAGGCCTCGGCTTCATGGCCAACTACGGCAACAAGGCAGACGTAACCGAGGTGGAGCTGATAGAGGCCTTCGCCGCCGACGACAGGGTGAAGGTCATAACGGTGTACGTCGAGGGGTTTAAATACCCCGGCGAAGCCAAGCGCTTCCTAGACGCGGTGAGGAAGATAGCGCCCAAGAAGCCGGTGGTGGCCTACAAAGCCGGGAGGGGAAAGGCGGCGCAGAGAGCCGTGAAGAGCCACACAGCCGCCATGGCCGGCACCTACGAGATGTACCACGGCCTCTTCAAACAGGCAGGGGCCATAGAGGCCTCCTCAGTGAGGGAGATGTTCGACATGGCGAAGGCCCTCGCCACCCAGCCCACCCCCCGCGGCGGGAGGGTGCTCGTGGTCACAGACAGCGGCGGCATGGGGATACAGGCCGTGGACGCCTTGGAGGCCCTCGGGCTGGAGGTCCCCGAGGTGCCCGAGAGCATAGCCCGGGAGCTCAAAAGAGAGCTACTCCCCTTCGCCGCCGTCTCCAACCCCATAGACGTAACAGGCAGCGCCACAGACGAGCACTACAAAATTGTCCTAGACGTACTGCTCCCAACCGCCTTCTTCGACATGGCGCTTGTGGTCACCCTCATGCAGGTGCCCGGCCTCACCAAAAACCTCGCCGAGTATATAATAGACGCCAGGAGGTACGGCAAGCCCATCGCAGTCGTCAACTTCGGCGGGAGCGAGCTGGTGCAGAAGTTCGAAGAGGCGCTGGAAGACAGCGGGGTGCCCGTCTACCCAACCCCAGACAGAGCCGCCAAGGCCCTCTGGGCCCTCTACAAATACAGCGAAGTCAAGAGGGGGAGGCCATGACCCACCCCATCGTAGCCAAGGCGCTGGCGGAGGGCCGGGGGAAGCTCAGGGAAGACGAGGCCCTGGCGCTGCTGAGGGCGTACGGCATACCGGTCCCCGACTACGCCGTCGCCCGCGACGAGGAGGAGGCCGTCAAGGCGGCTGAGCAGGTGGGCTACCCCGTGGCGGCTAAGATAATATCCCCCCAGATAGTCCACAAGACAGACGTCGGCGGCGTGGTGCTGGGCATCGGCGACCCCCAGGCCGTGAGAGAGGCCTGCAGGAGGCTGAGGGAGGTGGTCAGGAAAGTCCCCTACGCCGAGCTGGAGGGCGTCTTGATACAGCGCATGGTGCCCAAAGGCGTCGAGCTAATAGTCGGCGCGGTGTACGACGAGATATTCGGCCACGTCGTCCTCTTCGGCCTCGGCGGGATATACACAGAGCTCTACAGAGACGTATCCATGCGCCTAGCCCCCCTAGAGCCGGAGGACGCTTGGGACATGATCCGCGAAGTCAAGGCCTACCGCCTCCTCACCGGCTACAGAGGCATGCCTCCGCGCGACGTCGCCGCCGTCGTCGACGTCCTCATCAAATTCTCCAGACTAGTCCAGGAAAACCCAGAGATAAGAGAGGCGGACCTCAACCCCGTGATCGCCCTAGAGGAGGGCAAGGGCGCCTACGTGGTAGACGCCAGGTTCATCCTCGCCGTGGCGTAAGTATATAAAGACGCGCGGAGGCGCAGACATGAAAAAGACCTGCTACAGAAGGGTGGGCTGCGTCCCCGCCATAGGCCTCGGCACGTGGGGCATCGGCGGCGGCTACTGGAGCGCCGACACCTCCAGAGACCCCCAGTGGATAGAGGCCATTAAATACGCAGTGGAGAGGGGGCTCAGGCTTATAGACACAGCCGAGATGTACGGCGCGGGGCACGCTGAGGAGCTCGTCGGCGCCGCGCTGAGGGGCTACCCCAGAGACGAGGTGTTCATCGTCACCAAGGTCTGGCCCAGCCACGCCAGACACGACGACGTCATCAAGGCGGCGCAGGCCAGCGCCGCGAGGCTCGGCACCCACATCGACCTCTACCTCCTCCACTGGCCCTCCGACGCCGCGCCCATCTGCGAGACGGTGAGAGCCTTCGAGGAGCTGGTGGACAGAGGCGTCATTAGACACTTCGGAGTCAGCAACTTCACCCTAGCACAGCTACGCCAGGCCGAGGCCTGCGCAAAGAAGTACGAGCTGGCCGCCGTGGAGAACCACTACTCCCTCTACAACCGCCGCGACGACGCCGACCTAATCCCCTACGCCAAGGCCAGCGGCATAATGTACATCGCCTACACCCCCCTGGAGAAGGGAGCCGTCGCCCGCGACCCCCTACTCGCCGAGGTAGGAAGGCGCTACGGCGCGACACCGGTCCAGACCGCCCTGGCGTGGTACGTCAAACACGGAGTCGTCCCCATACCCAAGGCCGAGAGGAGGGAACACATCGACGAAATCGCCGGCGCCTACGCGGTGGAGCTCAGCGATGACGACTACGCCAAAATCGCCGCTGAGATACGCCGAGGATAGGGACGCGGCCCTGGAGATAATAGCCGCCAGCTACAGAGGCCCCCTGAAGTACGCCAAGGCCGTGCTGGAGAGGTGGCCGCGCGCCCACGCCATAGTCGCCATAGCAGAAGGCCAGCCAGCCGCCGCCGAGATATACTACCTCGTGGAGCTCGCCAAGCCCACCTGCGTCCACTACTACATAGCCGTCGCCCCCCACCACCGCAGAAGAGGCATAGCCACCCAGCTCGTGAAGACGGTGGAGCAGCTGTGCGGCGCCCCCGTCCACATGGCCACCACGACGCTAGACAACCAAGCCGCCACAGCCCTCTTCACCAAGCTGGGGTACACCCCCTACCAGTGGCGCGAAATACCAAGACACGCCAGGGAAACCCTCCTAAAAGCCACCTGCGGATACGACGACGACATCCTCCTCATAAAAGGCGCCCACCCCACAGAAGCCGCCAGACACACCCCAGAAGTGGAGACCCTCTGGCGCGAGACCTGCTACAAACCCTACATCGGCCTATAGAACTACGCAGAATATTTTAAACTGGATACACGCCACGCACATGGAAATCTACATCATATTCAGAGGAGAGCCGCCCCCCGAGTGGAAACAGATACCAGGCGTGAAGGCCGTGAAGGCAGACGAGCTAGACACCATAGAAGGCAGATTCGCCCTGGTGGTAGGCGACGAGGAGCTCGCCAGGCGGCTCGGCGTCGGCGTGCTCACAGAGGAGGAGGCACGGGAACTCCTCCAGCACCTAAAACGCCAGCTAGGCGCCGCTCAGTGAAGGGCGTTCCGCCCATAAAGGGCCTACCGTGAGGCTCATCACCAGCCCAGAAAACACACATGGATAAAAACCCGGACACCGACACCCCCCGTGATGAAGTCTCGGGGAGTAGCCGAGCGGTGACTTCGCGGTTATCACGCTGACTAGTATATAGACAGCTCCACGCTGAGCCACTCCCTCACCTCCCTATACAGAGACTCCACCTCCCGCCTCGCGTCGCGGTTCTTCTCGTAGCGCATCTCCGGAACCCTCGTGTAGTCCACCCTCATGTGCAGAACAGTCTGAAACCTAGGCAGGTTGAGGCTCCGCTCCACTATGCTAAAGGCCTCGCGCCCCTCCCTCGTGCCCCTGTCCACCCTGTTGATCAAAACCCTCGCCTTTATGTCGATACCCCTCTCCACCACCTCCATAAGCTTCCCGTACATCCTCCTCACCCTAACCGGCTCAGCCCCGTAGGGGTGGGTGACGACGATGACCTTGTCGGCGGCGTAGAAGGCCGAGAGCGTGTAGCGCCTCTCGTAAAAAGGCAGAGTATCCAGCAGAACCACGTCCCACCTCGAGACCCCCGACCTCTCCAAAAACTGCCCAAGAAGCCGCTCCGGACTCGGCCTGCTCCCAGAAAACCACGCCAGACCCATGGCGTCGCTCAGAGAGTCGCCGCTCGGCACCACGTCAACCCTAAAAGCCCCCAGCTTAGCCGGCACCACGTAGTCCTCCAAATCAACAGCCTCCCCCCTCATAACCC
>NZ_JBMFKV010000148.1:0-4593 GCF_049971835.1 Pyrobaculum sp. | reverse complement strand
TTGATCCTGCCCTCTATATACTTCTCCAGATCTCGCCACGGCTTCTCCAGCTCTAGCTCCACGCCACCACCGGCGGCTGGGTATTAAACTCTTTGCTCTACGCCCCCCTGGCCCTCGCCCTGAGCTTCTCCAGCGCCTGGGGGACATAGTACTTGTGGAGTACGTGGTCGACCACCTCCTTGGTGCCGTGGCAGTTGATGGTGGAGATTTCGGCCGCCGGGTTAAAAAGGGCCCTGGCCCTCTCCAGCTCCTGAGGGGTGGCTATGTCGATTTTGTTCAACACCGCCACGGCGGGGGCTGTGAACTCCGTCTTTATCTCCCTCCAGAGGCTGGCCTGCATCTCTAGGCTGTAGCCGCTGTGGGGTGTGGGGTCAGCGATGAAGATAATCACCCCGGCCAAATGTCTGAGGGCTAGGACTGCCTGTCTCTCTATCTTGTTTCTCTGGGACAGCGGCCTGTCGAGGAGTCCAGGCGTGTCTATTACCTGGATCTTGTCGCCTTTTAGATGTATGTGGCCTAGGTGTATCTGCTTGGTGGTGAAGGGGTACTCGGCCACCTCTGGCCTCGCCGTGGATACACATCTCACGAAGCTGCTCTTCCCCACGTTGGGCGCGCCGGCGACGACGATTGTGAAGAGGTTTGGGTCTATGGAGGGGAGCCTCCTTAGGAAGGTGGCTACATCCCTCAGCTTCTCCAGCTCCGGCCCGAGGTCGTTTAGGAGGTCGATTATCCGCGCCTTGTACATCTGCCTAGCCCTTAGGAGCGTCCTCTTGTCGGGGGCGGTGCGCACCGCCGTGATGGCCTCCTTGGCTATGGCCCTCACGGCTAGGTGGGCGTTGCCAACCTTAGCCACGGCGTGTTTGTAAAGCTGGGCGCCGAAAACCACGTCCACGAGGTCCCGGTAGAAGGGGTGCAGGCGGTCTAGGAAGGGCATCCCAAGGGCCATCTTTCTGAGGGTGGACGCCAGGGCCTTCCCGGAGGCCACTATCCTCTTGATCTCCAGCCTCTTCTGCTTGAGGAAGGCGGGCTCCGCCGTGGAGCCCCTGGCCTCTTCTCTCCCATACGCCGCGAGGAACATGGAGATGAGCTCGTCCACCGTGTATACGTAGGGGAGCTTCGCCTTGTCCACAACCTCCACGCACGGCGGCGGCCACTTATATAAATACTTTGTATTACACGTGGCCATCGCCCTCCTTACCGACTTCGGCACCAGGGACTACTTCGTCGCGGCGATGAAGGGAGTGATCCTCTCCATAAACCCCAGAGCTGTGGTTGTGGACATCACCCACGAGGTGCCTCCGCAAGACGTGTGGACCGGGGCTTTCATCCTCGCCTCGGCCTACAAGTGGTTTCCAAAGGGGACCATCTTCATCGCCGTTGTCGATCCGGGCGTGGGCACCGAGAGGGCGCCGCTTCTGTTAAAAACCAGGCGGTACTTCTTCGTGGGGCCTGACAACGGCGTACTTTCCCTCGCCGCTGAAGAGGACGGCGTGGAGGAGGCGTATAGAATAGAGGCGAGGCTCCCACGGCTCTCCGCCACCTTCCACGGCCGCGACGTCTTCGCCCCAGCCGCGGCGTATCTATCGCTGGGGGTGGAGCCCCGGATGCTCGGCACCCCAGTGGCCACCTGGGTCAGGCTGGGGAGGCCCTCCGCCGAGGTGGCCGGGGGCGAGATAAAGGCCCGGACGATATACGTGGACAGATTTGGCAACGTCTACACCTCGGCGCGGGGGGAGGTGTTCCAAATCGCCTCGTGGGGGGATGTGCTGTGCGTCGAGGTGGGGGGTCGGGTGATAGAGGCCAAGTTTGTAGAGATCTACGGCAGAGCCCGGCCGGGGGAGACCGTGGCTCTTATAAACAGCGAGGGGTATCTAGAAGTGGCCGTGGTCATGGGGAACGCCGCGGCGGCGCACGGCCTCAAGGCTGGTCTCGATTTAAAAATCCGGAGGTGCAGTTAGACGGTGATGAGCTAGCGCCGCCGCACTGCATAAGTGAAGAAGGCCGTTAAACTGACAATGTGTGGCCTCTGGCGTACGCGGAGCTATCACAGCGGCCCCAGAGGGCCCCTCCGCCCCAAGCATATATAGCTAAGCCGTTAAAAAATTTACCCCGCAAAAAATCGGGTTATTTCTCCTGAGGTGGCTTCGCGGTCTTCTTAATGTAGAATATAAGCGATCTCCTATTCAGCACGACGTGGGCGGCGGCGAAGGCTAGTATGGAGAAGGCGGCGTATGTGTGGATGTTCTTCCACATGTCTTTGGTAGCTCCGAGAATTATCTGGTGGCCGCTACCCGGCCCGGAGGGGGCGAAGTACAGCACCAAGCCCGACAACGCCAGCATGATCCCGGCGGTGGCTAGTAGGTAGATAACTACGGCTCTAATAAACCAACTCATGACCTCCCCCCGCGCCACTGCCTACCGACAGCGGCAGTGGTGGTGTTTGTGACGTCGCCATGCCTAGCCGTTTCATTATCTTCATGGCTACTTGTATAGGCCGCTAGTAGCAGTATTACAGTTATGTACAGCGCTATTATTGTTATTGTGATTATTAGGTGTTTCGAGACCATAGCCGCTTCGATGCAGGCAGAATTTTTAGACTACGCTAGAAACTACGTGCGGAACTTTGGCGAATCTCTGCGGAACTCACAGCCCTGCGCCGATTGACGGCGGATAGGGGGCTTGGGCGTGTATGTAAAAATATGTACCGGCAGGCCGATGGGGCGCGGTAAGTTTTTTAACTGGGTGCGGCGGTGGGTGTGTGGATGTGGCTGAGTTGAAGAAGTTGCTGACGGCGATTGTCCGGGATGAGCCTCAGTTTCTGCGGGACCTATTCATGGCGGCTCTCCGATCAGACGGGAGGTCGGCGGCGGAGCTGGTGGATCTACTCATCAGCCACGAGGAGGTGAGGCTGAAGCTGGCAAAGGCCTTGATAGGCGAGGTAGCTATACCGCTCAACGTAGCGACTAAAGACGACATAGAGAGAATTGAAAAAGAGATTGAGAAGATAAGAGAGGAGATGGTCACAAAAAAAGACCTAGAGAAATTAGCCACCAAAGACGATCTTGCAAAATTCGCCACCAAGGACGACTTTACGAAATTCGCCACTAGGGAGGACCTCGCTCTGTTTGCTACTAAAGAGGATTTGGAGAGGGCGGTTAGGAGAATTGAGGAGAGGATGGCGACGAAGGAGCAGTTTGAGGATTTGGCTGTTTCGCTTGAGGAGACTGCCCGTAGCTGGGTTTCCCACCTCTTGAAGAGCCGGGGTGTCGAGTGTAAAGCGGAGCGCCTCGTCTTGCCGGGCGCCTACGAATTTGACATCTACTGCAAATCGGAGCGGTATACGGTAGTGGGCGAGGCTAAGGTAAGGGCTGGGGCCGCAGTCGTCGAGAGGGCCGCCCAGAGAGCCGCCTTGCTGGCCGTCGGGTGGCCCGACTTGGTCTCCGGCCGAGTGGTGCCGGTGGTCTACACCCTGGCCGCGAACCCCGACGCGGTGGAGAAGGCGAGGCAACTAAAGGTGTGGCTAGTGGAGTGGAGCCGGGAGCTGGTGGCCTTCGAAGAGGCCGCCGCATAGGGGAAAAGTATATAAACTCGTGTGAATTTGGAGACGCCCCTAACCCGGCCACAGGCGCCGGTGATACGCCCGGACTCTTCAGAACCCGGAAGCTAAGGCCGGCGCCGCAGTCGGGAGTACTGGGCTCCGAGAGGGCCCGGGAAACCGCTGTGCTGGGAGGGGGCTTCTCTTTCTCCAAACGGAGAGTTGTCTAGACATGAGAAATCTCGGCTGTGTAGCCGGATTGGGGGTTGTGGGTGGCCGGGGCAGTTGTGGGTTCCAGCGTAGTGCTGCGGGGTTGTGGGCTCTCTACGCTGTGTAGAGGCTGTGTAGCTCCCCGGCGGCGTGGGAACGGCAGACTACAGCGGCTTGCTGTTATAGACGTAGCGGGGAAGAGGGCCCTCCGGCCGTCTTTGGGTTAAAATGGCGGGATGGGCGGGGGGTGGACGCGGCGCCGCGTGGGTGTTCAGGGGGCGTTTGACACCTTTACCTGGTCTATGAAGTCTACGGTTATTTGGTAGTTCCACGCAGTTGAGGGTGCTCCGCGTTGTACTGAAAACTTGGCGGTGGCTGACAGAACGCCGTTGCAGTAGACCTCCACCTTGTAGTCCGTGGCGGGTATCTGGTAGGCTGACACAGAGCCGTCTGAGGCGGTTGAGGCGAATACGGCGACCCAGCGCCCCCCGGTGAGCGTGTCGACGACCTTGGCGTAGCACCCGGCTACGGGCTTGCCCTGTCTGTCTCTCAACGTGATGGTGATGGGGTATGTCCAGGTGCGGATTTTGCCGCCGGTGGGCCAGCCCAGCTCTGCCACGTCTCTAGCCACGGAGCTGTCGTATATCCAGATGAGGCGGCCCGCGGCGACTTCGCTGAGCGTGGCTATGCCCCAGGCGATCCTCAGGCCGTAGCCCGGCCTCCACGGCAGGCCGTAGAGGGCCTTGCCGTCTAGTACGTAGGACAGCGCGACGACTCCGCCGCCCTCGTCGTACACAACCGCCGTCCCGTATCCGAGGGGCCTGTCGTTCCAGTCCCTCACCTCGAGC
>NZ_JBMFKV010000147.1:0-4608 GCF_049971835.1 Pyrobaculum sp. | reverse complement strand
CGCTGGCCAAGACCACTCCACCACCTGCCACACAGACACAGAGAGGACAGCTGAGGTGATTAAAACCCCTTGGAATAGTGTGCCATCAACAAGCAGAGAAAGACAATGTCAAATGTCGCCTATATCTACACGATGGAGAATAATTGCTGGGCTTAAAAAAGGGGAATTTTCGCAAGAATTTTTCTTGCTTGTGGTTTTGTTTCCGCTTTTTTAATAAGATATTGGACTATAGTTTCCCTTAGTGTTGGATCCCTTTTCATAAGCTCTTTTAACCAACTCCACTTTACATACACAATGTAACCTTTGCTCCGGTATATGTGAGCATGGGGAGCCAACTTCTTAACAACAAGCTCTGCCTCCTCCTTGTTTTTAAATTGTTTGACAGCTATTAAGAATTTATTCGTGAGGAGCAGACGCATTTTAAATTCTCCAATTGTGATGTAAACGGGCTCTTTATATGATGCGTTTGCCAAAGCTTTAAGATGTTTCCATTTATGACTGCGCAATACATCTAGTAATATACCATAACTGCCAGCCGATAGAATTAGTTGTCTAGCCAACATTTTCGCATCTTTTCCCATAAGCCTAATGCGGTTAGAATCGATATATCCTCTAAACGCTTGGTTTACTACTTGGATGTATTTACTGCCTATTGAGAGCTGAAACCGGTGTAACTCATTATCTACAACACCATCACCAAGCCACCACGTAAGCAGAGCTCTGTAATCGCCTCTCTGATAGAAATCAATTGAAAGCCTTATCGCTTTTTCTTTACTCAATTTCTGTTTCCAGTCTTTAGCTATAGCACGGACTGCCAAGGTGATGCCTCGACTTGTTACATTAACAAAATGCAAGTTTACCCATACGTTTCCGAATCGTGTTGCCAACCATGCAATTAGTTGCCATGGTTGCGTCGTGCCCATCATAGGACGGTTATCAATTACGCTCTCATCAGAAGCTCTCCAACCTAGTTGAAACGGCTCCAACTCTCTCTCCGATAATACGTCCGGAAAGTCCAGATTTGCCGAGAGCGCGTTTAGATGTAGACTGTAAGTTGGATGAGTGATACCATGGGAATAGATACAATTACCATTAGAACAAATATGGAACGAATTTGTACTTTTTGTTGTAAGTTCAGCATGCCCTCCTTCTACGGCTCTACAAATCTTACTAAGTTTTTCTCGAGTTTCTTTTTCCGCCTCATCTAGCAACGAAGATATGCTACTTATAAACTGTTTAAATCTTGTCGTTTTTTCATCTGGTAACGAAAATAACATCGGTATCCTATCTGCTATATACTGCATGTAGAGTTTCCATTTCTTAAACAACGTATCTACTGAACCAATTAGCACGCCGTGTCTAGCAGATTCATCAAGCACCGATTCGAGAGTGGGTTCGGATTCTTTCAGCAAAGCTACCTTACACCTATCTTTTAATCTCTCCAGCAATTTACTATTGAATTCCTTGCCCATATCACATTTTTAGCACCTCCACATGTGGAATTAACATCCGCTAATCCGTGGTCCTCACATATCAGGTGGAGGTTTGTCAGCATTCGTCTCTGAGACTAAACTGTTTTCTGAACGATTGCTAGCAGATGCCTCTGCCAGAAGCGTAGAGGCGCTGGCCAGCGGGGCGCCCATGAGCTTTGCACACCTCGCCGCCGCCATGGGCTCCTCCACTGGCTTGTCTC
This sequence comes from Pyrobaculum sp., assembly GCF_049971835.1. Taxonomy (NCBI): domain Archaea; kingdom Thermoproteati; phylum Thermoproteota; class Thermoprotei; order Thermoproteales; family Thermoproteaceae; genus Pyrobaculum; species Pyrobaculum sp. The sequence continues at coordinate 2,915 of NZ_JBMFKV010000147.1, read as the reverse complement.
GGCGTCTCGCTCTGGGGAGGAGGGGCGGCTTTCTAGGCGGCTTCCTCGGCTTCCTCTCGGTGTACGGCGGGTTGAAGACCGCGTGGAGCCACGCCTCCCACACCTCCGCCAGCCGCCTCTTGTAGGTGTAGGCCAGGATGATGAAGACGTCGGCCCTAAGCCCCCTCCTCGCCGCAGAGGAGTGGCCCCTCATGTGCATGTCGACGCGGTCGTAGTAGCCGCGGCGCTTCCCCACCCCCACATACTCCACACGCCCACCCGCCAGCACCAAGTAGGCGTAGTGCACCGCTCCCACGTATACGCCAGGGCTTTAAAGCCAGCTACGGCGTTCAACTCCCCCATCTACATTTTACCTGACTCAACGTCGGACATTTTTCCTGATTCAGGAAAAATGTACGACGCTAAGTCAGGAAAAATGTAGATGGGGTAGTGGAAAGCCGACGTTATTCGGGAGGGGCTTGACCCGCCGAGGAGGGCTGGTGGGTATCTTATCTTCAGCGCGGCGAGGGTGGTGGTGGGGGTGAATGACGACGGAAGGCTTTTTGTCAACGTGGTGGGGCGCCTCTAGGGGAGTGGGGAGGAGGTTTTGAGAGCTATGGGGTTTCAGCGGCACTGCCTCCCCGGCGTGTGTTACTTAGCCGAGTCGGGGAGGTACAGGGTACAGGAGGATTTAGTGGCGTCTGTTGGCCTACACAGCACTGAGGCGTCTTTAGCTCTCGACGTGGCGCGGCGCCTCGAAGGGGCCTGGGGGAGGCACGTGGCTAGATTCGCCGCCTCTGCGTTGGCGAGGTGGCTGACGCGGCGGGGCTACAGCGTCGCCTTTACGCGATTTCGGAATATACTGTTGCCCGGTGTGCGCATCACCGCCTCCACGGGTGATAGGGTGGGGAGGTTGCTCCGCAGCGCGGCGGCCTATCTGGCTGGGGTTGCCGAGGCCACGGGGGCGCGGTGCGGCGGGGTTGAGGTTTTTATGGAGGAGCCGGACGACTTAGGCGTCGTGGGGTCAGCCAGGGCCGCGGCTGGGTGTGTGGAGATCGCGGCTAGAAACTCGAGGGAGGGGCTCGTCTTGTATGTCGGCGTGAGGCCTGGCGTCAAGGCGCTGTACAACTCTGTTCTAGAGTCGCTGGACGGCGCCGGCCCCGCGAGGGTTGTTGTCGGCAACCACGTGGTTGTGGGGAGGTTTGTCACGTATTGGCGGCTTGTCCTCAGGCGGGGGAAGGGGGCCGCGGCGGCGTCTGTCAGGGGTCCTCTGGTGGTTTTTGACTCGTTTGAGGTTAGGCATAGACAACACGGCAAGTTGGCGGTTGTGCTCAAGACGCCTTACGCCGTTGTGGAGTTCTCCACTACCCACGTGAGTCGGGAACACGCGGCGGTTTTCAACGCTACGAGGCTGTCTATGGAATGACCAGCGACTTCGCCCTCTCTCTAGTGCTTGTGGTTGGCTATTTAGAGGGGTACAAGGGCTACGCCACTTACAGAGATTTGAGCTTCTTCACGGGGAGGAGCGAGTCGTACATTAGGAAATACGTCGCCTTCTCTCCCGTCTTGTTTCATAGAGAGGGCCGCCCCGCCGCTGTGAGGCTGACTGAGGGAGGCAGGGCGCTGTTTCAAGACCTCGTTGGGCGGCGGTCCCAGGTCTGCGGCCCGGGGGGTCTTAACGAACACCTTGAATGTCTGCGGCGGCTGGTGGGGACGCGTCTAGAGGTGGGGGGCGTCTCCGTGTCTATCACCAGGAGGGTTCTATACAGAGGGAGGGGGGATCCGGAGGCGGCTGAGTACGCCGCGAGGATGATAGGGGGCGTCTTGTGGAATGAGTATAGTGTGTTGAACGACTACTCCGAGCTGTATCTAGAGGCGGCTATCGCCTTCGTAAGGGATAGGGGGGCTCCTCTGGAGGCTGTGGCGAGGCTGAGCCGCCTGATGAGCCCGGAGTGCGCCGAGCTCCGCGGCGGCTATATAAGGGACAACAACGCCCAGGCCTACGCCGACTTGGTGGACACGCTTGCCGAGCCGGGGGCAGGACACAAGCTAGAGGCCTTGGGCGTCGCCAAGAGGATAGGCAACTGGCTGATCCCCCTGGACGTGCCTAGGCTTTTGGCCAAGAGGGCTAGGGGCTCCCTGGACAGGGCCATCGCCAATTTCCAAGCCGCCCTACGGTCTGCCATGAGGCACGCCCCGCCTCGGCGGCCTGACTTGGTGGCCTCGGGGAGCTGTAGCGGGGAGCCCCTCTGCCACAAGCTTCTGTACGACGGCGTGCCTTATGAGCTGATACCGGCCGAGGGGCCGCGCGACGAGGAGTACAGGTTTTGGATTACGTGGGCGCTCTGGAGGGCCCGTGGGTATGGCGTGTACGAAGCCTACTGCGAGGCGCGGGCTCTATATGCGAGTGGAGTCGTGAGGGGGCCCTACGCCGAGTGGCTGGGCCAAGCCCCGCGGAGGGCCCAGTGGCTCACGTTGCTAGCCCTGGCTACCGCGTCGCAGAGCTATCCAGAGGCGAGGGGCACGGAGGAGGACTATCTAAAAGCTCTGTATGAACAGGCGAGGAAAAGAGGGTAGCAAGCCACGCATAATGACAAGACGTAGACTACGTAGCTGGACTGTGGCGGGAGACGTGTTAAGACGTAGTTGTCCGCCTGGCGTCTGCCGGGCGCGTGGCCGGGGGTTGTTGGGCGTGGGGTTTTTATTAACGTTGGTGGTTTTCTACGGGATGTATTCCATCTGTGCTAAGTGTGGTGGGCGGAGGATGCTGTGTGGGCTTCCCCGGTGCCCTATTTTGGAGAGGGTTAGGGCGGTTAAGTCTTCTATGTTTAGGATTAGGGGCCGCGAGGTGTTCGGCGCCACTCCTCCCAGCGCCGTCGTGGGGGAGGCGGGTTGGCCTAGGGTGAGGGTTTACATTGGGGAGCCGCCGGAGGTCT
>NZ_JBMFKV010000146.1:0-4634 GCF_049971835.1 Pyrobaculum sp. | reverse complement strand
ACGGCGGGGGTTATGTTTCTGTGGGTAGGGTGGTCCGAGGTAATTCAGTACCCGTCGGGATATACAATAACTTACAACAGGGGTATTGGGCAGGAGGTGACTCTTGAGGTGGTGAACGATACTGGGCACCCGGTACACTTCTGTGCATCGATATTTGGCTGGTACCCCAACGGCTCGGTGGTGAAGCTAGATGACGTCTGCGCAAGAGGGGTGGGCAAGATTAAAACTGACGCCGTAAGGAAGTACGCCGAGCAGTGGAAGGACTTAGAGGGAGAGGTCGGGGTGTTCATGATACTTACATATATAAACGGCACAGACTCGAAAGGCAATTATACATTTGACAACGCAGTAAAGGGTTTCACAATACGGCCAAAACGTGTAGTAGCTGGTGAAAACATAAAGGCTACAATAAAAGTAAAGGCAAAGCCTCCCAAGGAGAAAAGCGTGTCACGAGCCTCGGCGGCGATCCTACAGTGGCCACCTAAGTCGGTACCTACTGGTGAACAGTGCTTTCCCGCGGCGGGGGATCCGAACCCAGTGACTACTTGTTACAACTGGGCACTAGAGACTACGTATGTAAGCGCCACAAACACGCCAGTACCCGTGGTAGTTGCTAGAGTCAGCTCCTCAGACGCATACAACTTACACACCGTAAGAGTGGCACTATTTTTAGCCGCGTCAAGCCAATACGCGGTATCGTTCTCTGGCGGCGCCATGCTAACTACAAAAAATGCAGACGGCTCGGAGGTGACAACTGGGTTCTCAGCCGACATTGTGACTTTAGCGGTTACAAGTGATCTATACCTGGACGATTACTACTCATATAATCCCTACCAGTTAGGTCCCAGGGTTATAGCTATTGGCTTTTACGGCGACTATGCAGTAGTGCGCTATAGGAAACAAGCATGTTCATATACATGCGTGTATTTAAACGACTACGTCTATATGTACCTTGTTAGACCGAGGATCCCCGTTACGGTATACAAAGACATGCAACCACTAGACGGAAACCTTGGCAACATCTTCAGCATGGTGAGTAGCAACTGGGCTGGCAAGACGATCTACGGCAGTGATTCCGTTTCTGTCACCGCTTCTAGTGTTGTGGGCAACAGCGGGGGTATCAGCTTGTTGTCTATGTCTGTTCCCTTGTTGTCAAGGCCTAGCATACCGCTGAGCGCAGTTTTTAGCCTCGCCGCGAGTCTTGGCTCACAAAGTTTCTCAGCGGCGAGGGGAGAGGTTTATGCCACTCTGCAGACAAATGACCCGCGTGTTACGATCTACGCGGTATACTACAGGCCAAACCCATTGTATGAGTTCAATAATCAGTACTACTCCTTGCCGTCGCTTTTTGTAGATGTTAAGACGTATAAAACGTCGGGGCTGGGGGAGGAGCCAGAGGGTTAGTCAGTTCTTAAAGGATTCTTCACTTCTCCGCGAGGTGAAGCTTCTTCACCTTTCTCCTACTGGCTCCCCGTTTATATACTTAACATATCTTGTCGATGTATTTAGATATGTCGTGTCCCCTCTTCTTGAATTCTCTTAGGTCTTCGTAGCGGCTCCATGGGTAGGATATCCAGACCCACTCTTCTACCTTTTCTGCGTAGTAGTCGGGGGTGAATCTGCTGGTGGTTTTTAGGTGGAGGACGGCGGTCTTCACCTCGGCGGCGCCTATGAGGTCTAGTAGGCTTTTTGCGAGCATGAGGGTGTGACCTGTGTCGGCTACTTCGTCGGCTATGAGGACCCTCCTGTCGCGGATCACGCCGGGCTCGATGCTGTGGTAGAGGAGAGGCCTTTCGGCGCGTCTCTGGGCCAGCCCCCAGTACTTCACGCCCATGGAGATGACGTCGTCTACCCCCAGGACGTCGCTGATTATCCTGGCCGGCACCAGCCCGCCGCGGGAGATGGCGATTATAACCTCGGGACGGTAGCCGCTCTCCTCTATCCTCCTCGCCAGGGCCTCGCTGAGCGCTATCCCCTCGGCCCACGTAATGAAGCGCACCTTGACGCCGCCTATCTCCACTATTGCCATGGTGCTTGGGTGGGGTGTGTATAAAACATTTGTCAGCGCCCGCCACTGCTGGGCAGGCTCTCGCCACCCGTCAGCGTGGGTTCAACTCTTCACCGTGTCTACCCCTGCGGATGTATTTAAGTTTTGTATATCTCAACGGTTCTGAGATGGTTTATATACTGGTGGTTTAGGTTTGTGGTGCCGAAGCTGGTAGTTGTGACTGGGGGGGTGATGTCGGGCGTGGGTAAGGGGGTTGTCGTGGCTAGCATTGGCAGAATTTTGAGGGCGCGGGGCCTTTCTGTAAACGCGGTTAAGATAGACCCGTATATCAACGTCGACGCCGGGACTATGAACCCCTACGCCCACGGGGAGGTCTTCGTCACGTACGACGGGGGTGAGACCGACCTTGACCTGGGGCACTACGAGAGGTTTCTGGACGTGGAGCTTCCCCGGAGGAACAACATCACGTCTGGCCAGATCTACTTCTCTGTCATCGAGAAGGAGAGGAGGGGCGACTACCTGGGTCAGACGGTTCAGCTAATCCCCCACGTCACTGACGAGATTAAGAGGAGGGTTACCGAGGCGGCGGGGGGGTACGACGTGACTTTGGTTGAGATCGGGGGGACTGTGGGCGACTACGAGCAGTTGCCGTTTCTGGAGGCTGTCCGCCAGCTGAGGCTGGAGATGGGTGAGGACGTGGTTTTTATCCACGTTGCGTGGGTTCCCCTTCTCAAAGTGACTAACGAGTTTAAGACTAAGCCTTTGCAACACAGCGTGGCGGAGCTTAGGCGCTACGGCATACAGCCCGACGCCGTGGTTGTGAGGTCTGAGAGGCCGATCGACGCCGGCGCCGTGAAGAAAATTGCGCTGTTTGCCCACGTGCCTCAGTACGCCATCTTCAACTCTTATGACGTGGACACCACCTACAGGGTGCCGCTGATTTTGGAACAGCAGGGCATGGGGGATTTCCTCGTGCGGAGGCTCCGCCTCCCCTCACGGGCTCCGAATTATGGGGAGTGGGAGGAGTTTCTCTCGAAGCTATCGGCGCCGAGGTTTAAGGTGGCGGTGGGGATGTGCGGCAAGTACGTGGAGCTTCCCGACGCCTATCTTAGCATTGTGGAGGCGTTGAAGCACGCCGGCGCCGCCCTCGACGTGAAGCCGGAGCTTGTCTGGATTAACTCGGTGGAGGTGGAGAAGGACCCGGATCGGCTGGGGAAGCTCGGGCTGGACGCCGTGGTGGTGTTGCCGGGCTTTGGGAAGAGGGGGACAGAGGGTATGATTGAGTGTGTGCGCCACGCCCGTGTGGAGAAGATTCCGTTTCTCGGCATATGCTTCGGCATGCAGCTGGCGGTGGTGGAGTTCGCCCGGAATGTCCTCGGCCTTAGAGAGGCCAACTCCACGGAGCTCGACCCCGAGACCCCCCACCCCGTGGTCCACCTCGCGCCTGAGCAGAAGGAGGTAGACGTGTTGGGGGGTAGCATGATTCTGGGCAACAGGGAGGTGGAGATCGTCCCCGGCACCCTCGCCGCCTCGCTGTATGGGACAAACGCCACGGTGGAGAGGCATAGACATAGATACGAGGTCAACCTATCCTACCTGCCTAAGCTGTCGGAGGCTGGGCTTGTGGTTTCTGGCTGGAGGAGGGATGTTAGGCGTGTGGAGATAATCGAGTTGCCGGGGCATCCCTACTTCATCGCGACGCAGTTCCACCCCGAGTTCCGCTCTAGGCCAGCTAAGCCGCGGCCGGTGTTCCTCGGCTTGTTGAAGGCGGCGCTGGCGCCTAGGCGCTAGCTCTCCAGAGCTCTATCTTCTTGGCGTAGTGGTAGCCGTATAGCGAAGCGGCGACGGCCACGACGCCGCCTATCAACGCCGCCGCCGCCGTAAGGGCCAGGTCTTTGAAGGCCATCTGCACCGCCAGGGGGATGGCCACGGCTGGCTCAAGAGCCACCAGCATTAGTATGTAGCCTAGGTACTGCATCGCCAGCGGGGCCTTGGCGGGGCCCGTCTCGGGGTTTCCGGCTTCGTAGCGCATTAATTTACCCGGCGTTGGCCTCCTAGGGGCGATGAGCATTACTAGGTATACAGTCCCGATCATTAGGAGGAAAAGGATTGTGAAGGCTAGGGCCACGGCCACCGCGTCGCTCATGAGTTGGTTTTGTTATTCAAGATTTATAACAGTTATTTTAACTGGGCGTGCTGGCTCTGGCGTTTTCTGTAATTTCCGCAGTGGCCTATGGCGTGGCGCCATTGATCTACCGCCCGGCTCTGCAGTGCACATCTCAGTACAGGGCAGTGGGCCTCTTCTCTCTGTATTCAATTGCGCTGGGCCTAGTGCTTCCGTGGAGGGGCTTTGACCCTCGTGGGGTCTTGTCGGCGGTGTCGGCCGCCTTGCTGGGGGGCGTCGTCGGTAGCTGGCTGTACGTAACCTCGGTGAAGGCCGGCGGGGCGGCTGTTGGCAATATAAGCAGTTCGCTGTACATTGTCTTGTTGCCGCTGGTTGCTGGCAACTATCGTCTGTTGCCCGCGGCGTTGCTGGTGCTTCTGGGGCTCGTGGTGGCGTCTGCGCACAGCTCTGGAGCGCGGCGAGGTGGGGCCTACGGCGTCGCGGCCGCTGTGGCGTGGACCG
>NZ_JBMFKV010000145.1:0-4643 GCF_049971835.1 Pyrobaculum sp. | reverse complement strand
AGGGCGTATTGGCGGGGCGTGCAGTGGGCTGGGCGTGTCTGGCGGGGGGTCTTTCGGCGGTGTGGGGGCTTGGTGTGTTGTGAAGGCGCCGTGGCGCAAGGCGAGGTGGTGGATAGTGCGTCGGCATATCCGCAGATCAGGGGTGCCGTCGTTGAGCGGTCTGGTTTAGTCAAGCGGCGGGGTTTTGTCAAGCCTGTGTTTGGCGAAGGGCGGCAGTTTTAGACTTATGGCGCTGAACACCGCCTCGGCGGATTTCGGCGTGGTTGAAAGTGCCGCGAGAGAGGCGTGGAGTTTCGGATAAAGTCTTAGCTTATCCGCAGATTAAAACTGCGCTGACGGAGTGGGCGGGTTTGCTGGACCGGAGCCCCCCGGCGAGGCTCGTCTTTGGGGTTTACAGCGGAGGCGATGGTAGGTATACCGTCAGGCTTTTAGTTTTTGAAAGGGTGGCTGGCGATTTTAAAATTGTAGAAGAGGCGGTTTACAAGGCGTGGGGCAGTTGTTATACTTAAGAGGGGAGTATTTCTATATGGAGGTTTTGTTTAAACACTGGCTTGGCACCGTGGCGAGAGTTGAGGAGTACGTCGGCCCGTGTATTTACGATCGTAACGATTATGTAGCCGTCAATGCTACTCTTGTGGGCAGGACGCCCCGGGGGTTCGTCTTCGCTCTGTGGGGGGAGGCGTGTGGCGGGGAGTTGGAGAATCTCGACGGATTAGTCGACAGGGGGAGGGTTGTGGGTAGTTGTAGAGTTGCGAGCAACGGCGGGTTTGTCGAATTGCCGCGCTACGAAGTGAAAGGCCTCGTCTTGGCTAAACCTGTGCTTGTAGGTGGGCGTGTGCTTACAGGCGGCGGCTCTCTTCTTTTTCAACATGTTGAGCGGTACGAGGGGGCGTTTCAACGTATTTGTATACCGCCGCTGGCGGGCATCCGGTGGTGGGTCCACAACCAGTCTGACGATGCGATTTGGACGATTGTGATGAAGCTAAACTACCCCGAGGGCGAGGCTATGACGGTTGTGTTAAAAGAGCACGGCGTCGCCACGCTTTTCAAATATAAAGACAATTTCTACACAACTACTTACAGTTTATGTAAGTTTGTTTTTGGGGGTAGGTGGCTGTTTTGGTCTCCTGTGGGTCAGCCGGTTTCTGCGCCTGGCGCCGGCTCTCTCACCGGCGCGGAGCTCCCAGTGGTTAGGCGCAAGGACGGCTACCTCCGCGTCGGCTCTTGGCTGGCTTGGCACCGCGTCCTCGGCACGCTAGACGACGGGCGCTGGGTCCTCGTCGGGGACGACGGTCTGTACGAGGCTGTGTTTACGGCTACTGTGGAGAGGCCTTTGGAGACGTTCGGCGAGGTTGGCTATGTTAGGGTGGCCGGCCCCTATAGAGGCGATGTTGACGACGTGCAGTCGCCGTGTGGGGCGCCTAGGCTTGTCGCATGTGTTGAAGATACGAGGGATGCGCTGGCGGCGGCTGGGCATAGGTGCGAGGCTGAGGGGGGTGTCCCTCATGTTCTCCTCGGCGAGGGCCGGGTCTTCTCCCTAGGCCGCGAGGCTCTCGACTGGCCGCTGGCGGACACCTGCGCCCCGCTCTTAAAGCTAGGGGACTACAGCCTACTAGACTGGAGACTATGAGCGATAGATACACAGTGGGGAGGACGTCTCGTGGGATGTTGGTGTACAGGTGCCGCTTCGAGGAGTATGAGTCGCTTAACACCTGTACTTATGAAGAGATGAAGAAATATGGCCTTTTGAAAGTTGTGCGTGGTGATGTAGAGTATGAGCCGTGGAATTTTGATTTTGGCGATTTTAAGCCTGTCTGCATTCCTTCTGTGAAGACTGGCGGCGGCTTTACTAGATGGTGGTTTAGATACGGCATTTTTGCGCGGGAAGATTTCAGAGGCGTCTTGTATATGAAGCTTTCCAACATAGCCATTTCCGAGAACTACACAGTGGATAGGGTGGATTTAAATTCCAAATGCCGCTACCCCGCTGGCGCCGGCTCTCTCACCGGCGCGGAGCTCCCAGTGGTTAGGCGCAAGGACGGCTACCTCCGCGTCGGCTCTTGGCTGGCTTGGCACCGCGTCCTCGGCACGCTAGACGACGGCAGGTGGGTGTTGATTGGAGACGACGGGCTTTACGAGGCTGTTTTTACGCCTACGGTGAAGGACCCGCTGGAGGTTTTTGGCGAGGTTGGCTATGTTAGGGTTGTGGGGCCGTATGTGGGCGACGTGGATTTGGTGCAGTCGCCGTGTGGGGCGCCTAGGCTTGTCGCTTGTAGTGAGGAGGGCGTAAAGGTGGCCAGGGCGTTGTTGGGGTATGTGAGGGGCGTGCTGGCTGGGTGGGGGGTTGTGTCTGATCTCTTCGTGCCTTCTTCGTGGAGTTGTTCGCGTCCTTTTGTAATTCCGGAGCTGGCTGAGCTGGATATCCCCAACTGGGTGGTTTTAGACTGGCCTCTGGCGGATCCGTGCCCCCCGGTCTTGCTGGCAATGAGCCAGGACCCGCTGGGCCTCTTGACAGACGCCACCTGCCACACCTGCTGGGACTAGGCCAGACACGCCGCCCGGCGCCGCTGGTAGTTGCGTGGGGTCTCTCTTTGGAAGGCTCCCTCTCCTGTTTTGTGTCTAGGCTCTACTCGGAGGCGGGGCGGTACGGCGCGTACGCCGACTGTTTCGTTGACGGGGCTCTCCAAGCCTTCTCCACCTACGCCCAGGAGGTGGAGGCGGCTAGGTGGCTGGGCATCGCGTCGGCTTTCGTAGACCTCAGCGACCTCGCCAAAAACAAAGACTGGCTAGGCAACAGACAACTCGCCGCAATGGCCGCCTTCAGCTACGAGCCTCCCGTGCCGGTGTTTAGAGATAGTGAGCTTCTGCGCCGTGTTAAGGGTGGTGTTGACGCGGTTATGTTTGGGAAACATATTGTGGGGGTGAGGGTGTCTGGAGACGTGGCGGTTATGAGGGCGAGGGATTTGGGGAGGCGTTTCGAAGTGACCGGTCTTACGCGGGTGTCTTCGGTGGTGGTTGGCGGGGGTGGTGGGTTTGAGATAAGGATTTCGAAATATAGTGTGGGTACCGCGAGTTATCTGGTGAGTGAGGTTGTGGATGTAAAGAGCGGCCGCCCTGTTGTTATTGGCTATAACGACATGTTTACCGCCTTGGCTATTGCGCGTGGGTTTAGTGGCGACGTGTATAGGGGGGTGTACCGGAACCGCGAGGTGTATGTCCTCTCATACGGCTCTTCTCTATATGCGCTGGAGGGTAAGCCGGAGACTTTCTACAAGTACCTCTCTGCGGCTTTGATGCCGGAGATTGCCGGCGTAAACCCCGCCGCGGTGGGTGCCGAGGTTACTCTGCCGGCGGTTTACCGCGATGGGAGGTGGGTGTGGGACGTGGCTATTAGCGAAACCGCCTTTGGGAGGAAGACTGCCTTCATACCTCTAAGCCCCACGGGCTACCGGCTTGACATCTTGGGGGTTCTGGACGACGGCAGGTTGTTGATAGGGGAGGTTAAGAATATGGAGGGCCTGGGCGGACCTGCGGATTTGGAGCTCAGCAAGGTGGCGGATAGGGCTGCGGTGCTGGCTGACCTCCTTAGGGATAACGCCGCGTTGTTAAGCGCGTTGGTTTCTGTATACAACGGGGGGAGGTTGCCGGGCGGGGGGAGGGTCTCCAGCTCGTTTATGGCTAGCCAGGTTTTGATATTTCCAGACCTGAAGAAGATCTTTGCCCCCGGCGGGGTGAGGTTCGTCGTGGTGGCGGCGGACGCAAAGAGAGCAGTGGTTTTTACATACGACGTGTCGCTGGACCAGCTTCGGGATGTCAGCTTTTTGAAGAGGGTGGCCGAGGAGGTTTACTACGGGTTTAGGGAGGCCGAGGCGCGGGAGCGGCTGTACGGCATAGGGGAGGCTGTGGGGAGGGTGGCCGACCGCTACAGGGCGTATACGTGGTACGTAGAGTTTTTAAAATAGCCGCCTACTGTGGGCGTGGCCGTCCCCGTTGCCTCGCCGCTTTTCGACGTGTTGGAGGAGGCTCGGGTAGACGTCTTCTTCATGGAGAGCCTCGCCCGCCGCTGGGCCGGCGGCTGGGTTTTGGACAGCTCCGTTGGGCTTTTGGCCACGGTGGAGCGCGACGCCTCCTGCCTCTTGGAGGAGGTCCGCGTCTACTTCTCGGCGCCTAGCTGCAGGGGGTATGCGCAGGTGGGGTCCGCCGGGGCCTCGCTCTACCTGGTTCCTATCGACATCTCTCCCTGCCCCCTGGTGTACGTGGTGTGCGGCGGGAGGGGGAGGGTCCTGGCGCCGACCTACGTCTTTGAGGGGGGTGTCTTCAGACCCGGCTCTCTGCTGGTGGAGGTGGACGCGGCGGCTCCTCGGTGGCGGCGCCACCTCTGGCCGCCTTCGGCGGCGGCTGGGTGGAGGCCTGCTAGGCTTCTGTGGGGCGGCGCCGCGGTGCGTCCCGGCGGGGCTGAGTCTGTTATCCGCGGCGTCTCGGGGTACCCGGTGCTCTACGCCGGCGCCGTGGGGGCGCTCTACGGCGTCGCGGGGGGCCACATACTGCTGGAGTTCAAGGCGCCTGGCGGCGGCGCCCACATAGGCGAGAAGTTCGCAGTCTACAGAAGGGTGGGGGAGTATCTTCTTATGGAGACTCCTTGG
>NZ_JBMFKV010000144.1:0-4678 GCF_049971835.1 Pyrobaculum sp. | reverse complement strand
GCCCCCGCCGGGGCGTTGGCCAGCGCAGACGCCACGGTCTTGAGGGGGTCGGGGCACTGCTGTCCGCTTACATCAATCACCTCCACGCCCGCCTCACCCGTTCTGATTTATTAAAGTTAGTCAGCCAGATCCCTTTAACGTATTTAACATCAAATCGATATTACAGCCATGGAAGACGAGAAGCCTATATTTGAGACAAATCTCCCGCCGGACAGGGCCAAGAAGGTGGTGGAGATACTTCGAGAGGTTTTCGACCCGGAGATCCCGATAAACGTCTACGACCTGGGGCTGATTAGGAAGGTGGTGCTGGAGAACGGCGTCTTGAAGGTGGTCATGACTCTGACCGCCGTGGGTTGCCCCGTAGCTGGCAACCTGGCGCAGGAGGTGGGCTACGCGATTCAGTCGGCGGTGCCCGAGGCCCAGGACGTGGAGGTGGAGATTGATTTCGAAAGGCCATGGGACCCGACGCAGATGACGCCGCGCGGCAGGGAGATGTTCAAGGCGATTTACGGCTACGACATCGTCGAGCAGTACCTAGCCGCGCAACAGGCCTAGAGAGACAGGACCCCGGCGAGGGAAATCGAGGCGGCTACCCACAGTATATACCGCCCCCACTCCACCCTCCTCCTCTTTCCTAGCTTCTGCGCCAGCGGGTGCCACCTAGCCGCCTCCTCCATGAAGAGGAGCGCCACGTGGTAGACCGCGGCGTGGAGAAGCGCCTGTGCGGCCCCGAGGGCGGCGGCCGCCGCGGCTGTCGCCGCGCCGTATACAGTGGCGGCGTATAGAAGCGCGGGGTAGGACAAGGCGGCGACTATGGCGAAGTCCGCCGCGGCTTGGGCGAACCTCTGCTCGTAGGGTAGCGACGAGGTTTCGTTCACCGCCTGGGCCACCGCCTCCGGCCTTATTGGCGGGTGCCCCGCGGCGGTTAGCAGAAGCGCAATGAGGAAGGCGGACCAGTACACCACGTATGTGAGGTAGAGCCACCTCACAGCTTTAATATGTCTCTACTTTAAAACCTATGCTCGCCATAGAGGGCGGCAGGCCGGTGAGGGAGACTCCCATCGTGGCCAGGCCGGTGGTGTACAGCGACGAGGTCCTCCAGGCTATTGCCGAGGTGCTGAAGTCCGGGATCTTGACGGCGCAGCACGGCAGGTGGGTAAAGGCCTTCGAGTCGGAGCTGGCCTCCTACCTGGGCGTGAGGCACGTCCTCGCGGTTTCAAACGGCACGACGGCTCTGCACACGGCGCTGAAGGCGGTGGGGGTGGGGCCGGGGGACGAGGTGGTGACGACGCCCTTCACCTTCGCCGCGTCGGCGACCGCCGTCCTCCACGCAAACGCCGTGCCCATATTTGCAGACATCGACAGAGAGACGCTGAACCTAGACCCGGCCTCCGTAGAGGAGAGGATTACGGACAAGACCAAGGCCGTGGTAGTGGTGCACCTAGCCGGCATGCCCGCCGAGATGGACCAGTTCATGAAGCTGGCGGAGAGGCACGGGGTCAAGATCGTGGAGGACGTGGCCCAGGCCCTCGGCGCGGAGTACAGGGGGAGGATGGCCGGCTCCATCGGCCACATCTCCACCTTCAGCCTATACGCCACGAAGCACATAACCTCGGGCGAGGGGGGCGCCGTGGCCACGGACACGGCGGCCTACGCCGAGAGGGCCCGCCTCATAAGGGCACACGGCGAGGTGGGGAAGTACAGCTACGAGATGCTGGGCTACAACTACCGCATGACGGAGATACAGGGCGTGTTGGCGTACCACCAGCTTAGGCAACTGCCGGAGATGCAGAGGCGGAGGGAGGCCTACGTCAAGACTCTGCTTGAGGAGCTGGCGCCGCTGGAGGGCGACCTAGTCACAATACCCAAGCCGAGGCCCTACATGAAGCACTCCTGGCACCTCGTCCAGATCCTCGTCGCCGTGGAGAAGCTGAGGAGGCCCAGGGACTACGTCGTCGAGGCGCTGAGGGCGGAGGGCGTGGGGAACGCCTTCGTGGCCTACCCAACCCCCCTCTACAAAACCCCCCTCTTCCAGAGACAGGAAGGCCACGGCCTCGGCTGCCCCTGGACGTGTCCATACTACAGACGCAGGGTGGAGTACAAGCCCCTCCCCAACGCCGAGTGGGCCGCGGAGCGGGTAGTCACCCTGCTAGTCATGCCAAACCTCACGGAGCAAGACGCCGTGGACACGGCCACGGCGGTGAAAAAGGTGCTAAACGCCCTGCGGCGTTAAGAAGTCGAGTTGTAGCCTCCTCAACGTCTCGGGCAGAGGCCTCCCCTCGCCGTCCCACCCCCTCAGCTCGTAGTAGATCCTAAGCGCGTTTTCCAACTCCTCGCGGGTCAGCACGTACTCCTTGTCCTCGAACCGCACCGGTTTGAAAAACCTCTCGGGGAGGGAGTCGGGGCCCGCCCCCATCTGGAGATTTAGGAAGCGCGTCATGTTCACTATCCTAACCGCCGCCTCCCGCGCCGAGGCCCCCGTCCACGGCTCCCCGGTGACGTAGGTAAGGAGCTCGGCTATTGTGTCAAAGCCCCTGCCGCCTGGATACATGTCGTACACCCCCCTGCCGAATTTACACAACACAAGCGAGTCGAACAGCGCAGACACCTCCTCCATATACGCCACGGCCCTCACCTTCTCCTCGCCGAGGCTCTGAGGCCCGCCGGCGTAGCCTCCGATGTCCAGCGCATAAGCCATAGTGGCCAGGTGGTCGGCGCCCCGGTACCCAACGGCGTAGTTAAGCGCCATCCCCTTCAAAACCCTCGGGTCGTAGCCAGCCGGCTCAAGCCCCCGCACATGCACAGCGACGTGCTCAAGCCCCAGCCTCCTCGCCGCCTCCCTAACCCCCTCGGCGAGCAGATCCCCCACCCCCCTCCGGTAGGCAATGTCCTCCACAAGCCTCGCCAAGCCCCCGCAACCCCAGTCAACCTCTATATTGAGCTTACCCAGCTTCGCCGCCTCGATGGCGAACGCGATCACGCCCCCCAGCGAGATGGTGTCCATCCCCAGCCTATCAGCCAAGTCATTTAGCTTAATAAGCTCGTCGGGGTCGGCGCAACCCGTGAGGCCCCCCAGCGCGAATATGGTCTCGTACTCAATATCCACATTAACCCCGTATTTCCCCGACCTCACGAGGCGGTGGCAAGCCGCTGGGCAGTGCATACACGCCGCGGGCTTCACGAAGTATCCCTTCTTAAAGGCAGGCCACGCGACGGACTCCCAGCCGTCTAGAGACACCCTCTGCCAGTTGTAAGCCGGGAAGAACCCCATCTGATTGGCAATCTCCACGAGGCGCACCGTGCCCCCCTCGAAAAGCGCCTTAACGCTCTTCTCCCCCACGAAGTAGGGCGTAAACCTCCTGAGAAAGTCGCTGAGCTTCTCCGGCATAGCCACGTCCACCTGCCTCTTCTCCGGCACGAAGACCACCGCCTTCAGCTTCTTAGCCCCCATCACCGCGCCCCCGCCAGTCCTCCCAAACTGCCTCCACATATCGTGATTAATAGAGGCGAACCTCACAAGGTTCTCCCCCGCCGGGCCTATGGCGAGGACGGCGGCGTTGCGCCCGTGCTCCCTAAGCAACACCTCCTCAGTCTCAATAGCATCCATCCCCCAGAGGTGCGACGCGTCTCTAAACTCGACGCGGCCCTCCTGCACAACGAGATAAGTCGGCCTCTCGGCCCTGCCGAGCACCACCAGCACATCAACCCCCGCGAAGCGCATAACCGGGCCCAGCTTACCGCCCAAATTAGAAGCCCCGAGAATCCCCGTCAGCGGCGACCGGAAAACCGCGGCGGCCCTGCCCGACATTGGGACGCCGGTCCCAGTAAGAGGGCCCGCCGCGAAGATGAGAGGGTTATCTCCAGAAAGGGGATCGGCCAGGTGGCCCCCAAACCTCCAGAAGTAGTAGGTAGCCACCCCCCGGCCGCCCACAAACAGCCTAGCCGCTCTACCGACGTCTTCAAGAGGATTCGCCGCTCTTTTCGATAGGTCAACCGCCAACCCTCTAACTGACTGCACTATCAGCAAATTTCTGTAAAATATAAATGTAATTACAGATGGCCTCTATAGAGGGAGCCTCCATCTGTATATACTCCTCACGTTTTCTACGCATATCTTGTACATATCGTCCGCCGAGAGGACCCCCTTCGATACATACTGCCTAAGCTTCGAGGCCAGGGTCCACGGCGGAATCACGGCCCCCGGCCTAGACCTGTCATCTATGTAGTCGCTCTCAACCACGAACACGGGGCCAGCCTTAAGCGCCTCTTCGAACTCCCCCCTGCGGCCCATGGGCACGGACGGCGAGAGGCCCCTGGCGTGGGCATACCCCGCCAAGGCCCCCTCTATGTGGTGCATAACCACCCGCCTGGGGTCGACCCCTGCCTCCGCCGCGAGGCGCGCCACCGAGTCCACAGTGGCCTGGCCCTCCCGCTCCAGGTGGAGGTGGACAGCCGCGTCGACGTCCCTAGCCCTCTGCAACACGTAGAGGACAACCCTGTCGCAGAGCTCCCTCACCTCCCGCGGCACGGGCCAGTGAGGCCTCCCAAACTCCCCCAGCCCCACCGCCCTCCCCTCTTCCACGTACTTAGCCGCGAGGTCGGCGGCCCACCGCATAAACTCCTCCACCTCCCCCGGCGCCCACCCGGCCTCCAGAAGCTTCACACACTCGGCGGGGTG
>NZ_JBMFKV010000143.1:0-4789 GCF_049971835.1 Pyrobaculum sp. | reverse complement strand
GGTTAAAGACGCCGTGGAGACGTACAACAGCTGGGTTAAGACTGGCGGGAGGCATCCTAAAGTGAGGTGGGTGGCGCCGTACGCAGATGAGAGGGCTTGGCGCTTCGATTCCCTCACAGCGGTGTCGATAAGGCTCATGTCCGGTAGACACGCCGCGGAGCTGTGGCCGCACAAGAGGTTCTGGCTCTTCGAGTGGCTGGTCAGAATAGGCAAAGCCAAGAAGGCGTCGACAGTCAGACTAAAGCGTGTCAAAAACCGAGTCTACGCCGTGTTTACGTACGAGATTGAGCCCGAAGCGCCTAAAGAGCCCGCTACCGTCGCCGCCTTTGACGTTAATGAGAATACGGTGGTTGTAGCGAGGGTGGATCTCAGACCCACGGCCGACAAAATCGCCCAGTGGAACAGAGGATGGATTCAGCCCATATCGATAAAGATCTTCAGAACCGACTTCGGCAGGCTGGCGAAGAGATACGACGCGGTTAGGCGCAGGTGGGCTGAGGAGCTCGCTGTAGAGATAGACGGAAAGAGGCTATCCGGCGTCCACACTAGGGAGTACAGAAAGAGGGTTAAGAAGCTGAGGGAGCGCAGTAGGAAGGGGGGATCGAGTTAATAAGATCGCCCATCATTTAACAAAGGAGCCTGCCGTCCTTATAACCGAAGACTTGGGAGTGAGGCCCCAGGAGGAGTTAGTCGAGAAGAAGAAAAACGCCGAGTTGAGACACCGCATTAAGCAGATGCCGATGAAGGCGGTAGTCGACAAAACGGCCGGCAAGGCCGCGGAGCGTGGCCTGAGGCTGGTGCTGGTTTCTTCGTACAGGAACTCCAAGATCTGCCCAGTACACGGCGAGGAGCTTTCGTTCCCATTAGGCCCGAGGCTCGGGCTGTGTCCAAGGGGACACCGGGTGCACCGGGACGTGGCCTCAGTATTGAATATGCTGTGGAAGGCTACTGAGAAGCTGGAAAAAAGGTATGCAGAAGCCGTTAAGAGGGCACTATCCGCGGTTGACGAGAGGACGCTGGAGGAGTGGTCGGCGCAGGTGCTTGAGGCCGAGAGAGCTGTCAGAGCCGAATGGCCCGCCGTGCTGGCCCGGGCCAGCCCCATGACCCCGCCAGGCGAGGAGACGGTGACCCCGGCGGGGACCGAGGGCGCTGATGAGCCGCCCCAAGCCGAGGGGCGGGGAAGAGGCCAGAAGTTGAAAAAAGCTGGGGTAGAGCTGTGGTAACCCAGCTAACAGCTAACCTCCTCAAGAGCGAACCTGGGGAAATAGTTGTTGAAGACAGCATCATAGTCACATACAGAATCGTAGATGTAAAAGTTGTCAAAGTAGTCGAGGGATACCACGTCGCAGTTGGCATAGGCATATCGGCGCGCTACATCAAGCCGCCCACCGCACCAGCTGGGATATGTGCAACGGGCACCCCGTACAGACCGGCCTCTTTTCGCACAGTTAAACCAGCGGAGGCAGTCATAAACGCCGGCGGCAGAGAGATCGAAATCTACACAGAGCCCCTCGCAGTCCTCATAGCCGAGGGATACGTGACTCCAGAAGGCGAGCCATGTGTAGCAATCCAGACAGTGACAGGTTGGACTGTGAAGTAGACCTCACACCACATGCAAAGTATAAGCACAGATACGAAATAGCGAGGTATATAGGCATAGAGGCGGTTGAAGTCATTATGAAAAACATCCACAGAATTCACGCCGCGGGAACTCCAGAGGAGGTGCCCGCCAAGCGGCGCGCCGCTGAGATAGAAAGAAGAAAGACAGTTGTAAAATACCGCTGTAGAACACTACGCGTAGTAACAGCCAAGACGCCGAGGTGCCTCCTAGTAATAACAATACACCCCTACCCCGGAGAGGTGCCGGACATTCAGCCGGAGTGAACGCCGGCGGTGAGCAACCTACCGACAGCCCCGCGACCTCGCGTAGCCAGCCACGACGTCGGCCAGCTGGAGCCCCGGCACCCGCCTAGAATCCCTCTCGATAACCCGGGCCCCGACCCTCGGCCTCCGGGGCAGAAGCTGGTTGTCGAGCACCACCAGCACGGCGCCCCTCGACAGCTCTGCCACAGCCTCCTCGACGTCGCCATGCGACGTGAAGTGCACCACCCTGAACCTCACCTCGGCCACCTCGGAGATAAGCCTCACAACAGCCTCCACGTCGGCCCTACGCCGGACGTCGACGTACTTAACCTCGCCCCCACCCTCGCCATCCGGCGGATACGCTCAAGGACGTGCCTCCCCAGCTCCATATACGGCACCCCGTACCTCGCCTCGAAAGCCACAGCCCCAACCGCCACGCAGTTACAGAAAGACTTCACCCCACTCTCGTCGACAAACACAATCACAAAGAATATATACACCCAACTTAAAACTAAGTGGTGGGGGGGCGGACATGTCCCCCCAGGCAGGGGAGGGAATCCGCCCCCGAGGCCCCACGCCCTCAACAGAAGGCGTAAATAAGAAAGGAGAAGAGATCAGCCACGTATCAAATCTCCAAGCCGCTTGCACAACCGTAGAGATAATAGAGGAGGGACGTCGATAATTAGCAACGGAAGTCTCTCAAACGATGCGATCACCAGGTGGCTGAAACTCCACATTACCCACATATGGCTTAGCCGCCAATGCCTCCTTCTGTTCTCCGGGCGTCCCGGGGGCGCAACCCCGAGGCGCCTTTTGGCCCCTTGGTGAGGGGGCCACCTGGAGTCTCGAGGCCGCTCATTCGGCAGACACATGGGCCCTCAGTAGCCTGCCCGCCGCGCGGCGGACGCCCAGCGCCTTGGCCGTGCGTGAGGCTATTAGTCCCGAGAAAAAACACCGGGGGGCGTCGGGGAGCCGGGCGTAGGAGGCGCCCCCGCGGCGGGTTAAACCGCTAAGCCGCTGGTAGAGGAGCCCTAGCCCTCTTCTATAGAGGGTTGCTTCTCCCCAGGCGGCGCCTTTTTTAAGACGCCTCCATATTTAAAAGTCTTAATTCCAAGCCGCCTCCTCTGTTTCCATATGTAAAACGCCGCTAACCCAGCCGCCGCTACCAGCGCCACCAGCGGCATCGGGTTTAAAGACCATTTAGCCACAGCCACCACAGGCCCAGCGACGGCTACCGTCCTGACAACCCTCCCACCCACCTCCCACCCCGCGAACTCGTACAGCAACGGGAAGGGATCCCACACGGCCGTCGGCGTAACGGTGGGCTCAATTACCGAGCCCACGGGGGCCCACTCCGGGGCGTTCTGCACAACGCCGTATTTTGTATAGAGCGACACTTTACACTCCATGATAAACCTAGGCGAAGCCTTGACAGGCCCCCTCACCTTTACAACAGCTTTAGGGCCGGTGGCGTTTATCCCAGTCCACCCGGAAAACACGTACCTACACCCCTCTGGGGCTTGGGGCTCCTCAGCAATTATCTCAACTACAGAACCCTCTGGGTAGAAACCGCTACCCCGCTCCGCCCTCGCATGTCCAGAAACCTCCACATAGTAAAGCCGTTGCGCCTTATACAGAGGTTGCTGAGGCCACACAACTTCCGCTGTTTCAACCACAACATCTAGATACGTGCCGTTGCCCAAATCCCCCCGCGCCACAGGCTCCACCCTATACACAGCCTGAGCCCGCAGAGGGCCGGCAACCACAAGCCTCTCAACTATCTTGCCGCCCACCAGCCAGCCCGCCGGCCTCAGCACCACGTAGCCAATCTGCGCCGGCTCAGGCGGCGGAATTACATAGCCCTCTGCAAACCACCCCGAGAGAGGCCTCGGAGAAATTAACTCAACGTAGTACTGCCTCTCGTACGCCGCCCGAATCACCCCGCCCTCCGTCACATTTGAAACATAGACACAACGGGCTCCACCACCCAGGTCGATCACCCTAGGCAGACTATACCTCTCCCCCCTCTCCAAAAGAACACTCCACACACCGCAGTTAGACACGACGGTGACGTTCCTCAACACCAGAGGCCTAGCCCCACTCGCCGTTTCATACACCACGTTAAGCCCCGCCGAGGAGAGGGAAAGCACAGCCTCCCCCACGTTTCTTGAATAGACCAATTGCCCCCCTAGATACACCTCCACTAAGCCAGTGGACGTGCCGTATATAGTATAGGGCCCGTCGACGGCTACGGCGGTGGTCTTGTTGCCAGCCGCAACCTCCAGCCTGCAACCCGGACCCACGGCGTAGGAATAGGCGAGGCCCACCCTAGCCAGCCTCGATCCCAGCAAAATAGCCGACCCGCCGTCCACCCTATAGAAATACTGCACGCCACCCCTAACCACGGAGGCTACCACGCAGTCCACAGACGCCGCCAGGCCGGCTGGATGGCCCCCAACGGCTATGCGGACAACGCCGCGGGGACCCACCACGAGGACATCGCCGTTAACATCTTGTATATAACCCACGCCATTGAGAAACACCGCGGCGTATGGAGGAGCCGGGAGGGAGAAGCTAAAAATCCGCTCCGGGGAAATATAAACCCCAAGCGTCTGGTTTGCCGCAACCACGGCTCTGCATTCACCGGCTAGAACCGTAGGCGTGAAGTTAAGCGGGTAAAAAGCCTTGGTAAACCCCCTGAAATCCGCCACAGAAACTCCACCCGAGTAGAAAACGATACAAGTAGAACCCACATATGCCGGCAAACCGCCACTGTAGAGAAATTTCCCATCAATTGAATAAACGGAAAAACCCAACCTCCCAAAAACCACATAACCCGACCCGTCGCTGAAAACCACAACCTGCCCCACCGCCACCCACGCGAAAAGCGCCAGCAGAATAGCCCACTTCATGGCGCCGGCGCACC
>NZ_JBMFKV010000142.1:0-4840 GCF_049971835.1 Pyrobaculum sp. | reverse complement strand
TGAACTGCGGAGACATAGCGAGAAAACCGCCAATTACCATTACGCCGGATAAGACGGTGGAGGAGGCCGCGGCTTTGATGGCGGACAACCACGTCGGCCTCCTAGTCATCGTAGACAAAGACAACCCGAAAAAACCCATAGGCGTGATCTCCGAGCGCGACATAATTAGAACAATAGCTGGCAAGGCCCCCCTCACAGTCACCGTAGACAAGGCGGGCACCATGCACAACTTCATATATGTATACGCCGACGAGCCCGTGACAGTAGCGGCGAAGAAGATGAAGCAGTACAGCGTCAGACATATAGTGGTGCTGGATAGAAACGGTGAGCTACACGGCGTCATATCAATACGCGACTTAATAGGCGAAAAACAAATTCTAGACATACTTGCGAGAGACTGGACCCCAACAAAAGAATAACTTTTTATACACCAACCCCCCAAGCTCCCATGAACAAAAACATCATAATAGGAATCATCCTCGCCGCCGTGGCAGTCGCCGTCGCCGCGGTGGCTCTCCTCCTCTACAAACCACTACAAAACACGTCAACAGCCACCGCCGCGCCCACCGGCGACAAATTATACATATACCAAGCCACACTGTCCGGCGCCCAGACCATGAATATGCTTACCTACTACATACCCCTAAGGGACGGGTTTGTGTATGCCCAGAGAAGCGATCAGTCCTCTACCTACTTTATGTTGAAAAACGACGGCGTCATCAACATACTTGCCCAATCCACAGGCGGCGCCCGGCAGAAGCTCACCTACTACAGCCGCCTCATGGAGATATGCGTAAACTCCACAACCACAGCCACCGTGGCGGGGGAGACCATCACCCTAGCCAACACCCAGTGCACACCTAGCACCAGCCCGCTACCCACGGCCAAGACCTTCGACGAGCTGGTCTTCCTAATACAAGGCCTCCCCGGACCCACCTCCCCCAGCCAGTGGAAGCAGTCGGGCGTAGCCCAGACACCCCTCGGCCAGGCCACCATATACACCAACACCACCGAGATCCCCATTATGAGTGGGCTCACGGCGACTCTCGACTACGAGAAGCAGGTACTCAACGACGGTACGGTCTACCAGCTGAAGATCAGACTGTCGTATGGGGGGAACGTCGCGGCGACCCTCACCTACACGTTGAAGAACGTCACGGCCCTCCCCGGCGAATTCAGGACGGTGATTAACGAGCTGTCTAGAAACGTGGCCGGCGCCTCGACTGGCGGGCTGGACATCCTGAGGGTGGCCCAGAAGATAGGAATGACCTTCGACGGCGGCTGGCCGGCGGCTGTGGTCTTCTTCGACCTCGCCTGCCCCTACTGCGCCCAGCTCTTTAAATACAACTACACACTCTTCCAAGGCCACAAACTCGTCTTGGTAGACCTCATAGTACATCCCAACGTATTGACGGCCCACCAGAGGCTTAGGTGTCTGTACAACGAGACGCCTGGCGAGGTAATACCCACCCTCCGCCTGCTGTACGACAGGTTCCTAGCAGGCGACGCCAACTACACCAATATACTCCCACAGAAGCAGTGCAACATCGACGCAGAAGCCGGCATGCAGCTGGCCACCCTACTGGCCGGGCAGAACGTGGGCACCCCCATGACGGTAGTCGTCTACCCCAACGGCACCTACACTGTCATCAACGGCTACGATCCCGCGGCGATAGCCAAGGCCCTCAAGGGGTGAGGGAGTTCCTAAACCCCCGGTCGGTTGCCGTCGTCGGGGCCTCCCCCCGGGCCGACTCCATCGGCGGCCAGATAGCTATACAGCTCCTAAGAGGCTACGGGGGGAGGGTCTACCTCGTAAACCCGAAGTATCAAAGCGCGGAGGTGGGGGGTGCTGAGGTGAAGTTCTACAGCTCAGTCGCCGAGCTACCAGAGCCCCCCGAGCTCGTGGTGGTGGCGACGCCGGCCCAGGCGGCGCCTGGCGTCGTAGAGGAGGCTGGGCGCGCCGGCGCAAGAGCCGCCGTGGTTGTGTCAGGCGGCTTCTCCGAGGTGGGGAGGCGGGATCTGGAGGAGGAGCTGGTGAGGGCCGCGAGGAGATACGGCGTGAGGTTGCTGGGCCCCAACTGTGTCGGCGTCTACAACGCCTTCAACGGCCTAGACACCATGTTCATCCCACGGGAGAAGGCCGGGAGGCCGCCCCCCGGCCCGGTGGCTTTCCTCAGCCAGAGCGGCGCCGTGATGACAGCCGCGTTGGACTGGGCCGCGGGGGAGGGGATCGGCGTGGGGATTGCGGTGAACTTCGGCAACAGGTCTGATGTCACCGAGGCGGATTTCATCGAGTATCTGGCCGGGGTGGAGGAGATAAAGGTGGTGGCGGTCTACCTTGAGGGCTTCCGCTGGAGGGGGGACGCGGCGCGGTTTCTACAAGCCGTTAGGCAGTCGGGGAAGCCCGTGGTGGTGTACAAAGCCGGCAGGGGGACGGACGCAGGCCGCGCCGCGGCGTCTCACACAGCCGCCATGGCGGGGAACTACGAGATGTACAAAGCACTTTTTAGACAAGCCGGGGCGGTGGAGGCCGAGGATCTCGTAGAGCTCTTCGACATGTCAAAGGCGCTCGCCATATACGGACCGGCTAAGGTTGAGAGGGTCCTCGTGGTTACCTCCTCCGGAGGCATGGGGGTTCAGATAGTCGATGCCCTAAACGCCGCGGGGCTGTCGGTCCCGGAGCTACCGCCCGAGGCCCAGCAGGAGCTGAGGAGGCACCTCCTCCCCATAGCCCCCGTGGCGAACCCCGTGGACCTCACCGGCGGGGGCAACGACCGGCACTTCGGCAAGGCGCTGGAGATCGGCCTTAGGTATACAGACGCCGCGGTGGTAGCCGCGTTGATACACCCCCCGGGCTACAGCGAGAAGGCGGCCCAAGAGATTGTCGAGGCCTACGAGAGGCAGAGGAAGCCGGTCATCGTGGTGAGCTTCGGCCGGTCCCCCCAGACGAAGGCCCTAGAGGAGCACCTGAGGCAGAGGCTCCTCGTCGTCGACACCCCGAGGAGGGCCGCCCGGGCCCTCCTAGCCGTAGCGCTTTACAGCTCTGAAGTAAATCGCCGCGGCCGCAAGGGACGGGATCAGCATCAGAGTGGCCAGGGCGTATATGGTGGGGTCTCCTCTGCCCCTCGCGGCGTAGCTCCAGAGGAGGATGGGCGCCGTGACGAACCCGGGGCTGGTGGTGAAGGCCGTCTTGACGTAGGTGTCGAAAGAGTTGGCGAATACTATTAGGAACGTGGCGACGAAGGCGGGGGCCAGCAGAGGCATAACCACAGACATCATTGTCCGCGCCTCCGAGGCGCCTAGTATCCGCGCCGCCTCTACCGCGCTACGGCTCACGTAGGCCACGTACGGCGCGAGGAGGACGTGGGCCATGGGGAGGGTGTAGGCTAAGTGGGCGAGGAAGACCCCCACAGGGCCGAAGAGATCCACGCCCCCGTGGGACTTCAAAAGCCAGAGGGCCGCGGCGAAGGACAGAGACTCAGAAACCTCGGGCATCACCATCGCCGCCTGGGAAACCGCTAGATACCTATCGCTCCGGAGGGCGTATGCCATGAAGACCCCAAGCACAGTCGCCGCAAACGCCACGGCGAGGGCGACCGCCGCGCTGTTGACAACCGCGCCCCAGGCCTGCTCCCACCTAAACAAAGCCTCGTACCACCTCAGCGTAAAGCCGCCCCAGACGTAGGGTAGCTTGCTGTTGTTGAAGGAGAGGAGGGCCATCACCCCGATAGGCACGTAGAGGGCGACTATGAGAGCCCACGTGTAGATCCTAAGCGCCTTCATATCGAGAAGGAGCGGATTGTCCTAACCACCACGTAAGTCGCCAGCAGGGAAAGCCCAGTGAGGAGGAGAGACACCACGCTCCCGCTAAATATATCCCTCGCCTTGAAGTAGAGATCCCACACGTAGCTACCGAAGGTGTAGACCTTCCAAGCCCCCAGCACCGCCGGCATAATCACCTCCCCCATGGCGAATAGGAAGATTAGGATAAACGCCGCCAAGACCCCCGGCATGGTGAGCGGAAGCTCCACCCTGAGGAAGGCCTGTAGCCTGCCGGCCCCCAGAACCCTCGCCGCGTTTACAGGCGTCTCGCTCACCTTCTCCACCGCGGCGTACAGCGTCAGGAGGGCGTAGGGGAGGTACTCGTACACCATCCCCACCAAAACCCCGAGGGCCGACCCCCACAGGGCAACCCCCGTAAACCTCTCCACAATGGCGAAGAGGACTAGGAGGGAGTAGGCCTTGAGGAGAGTCCCCACCCACAGAGGCGCGATGAGCAGGGCGAACTCCAGCTCGGATCCCCGCTTCGCTAGGTAGTACGCCGCGGGGTACGCCACGGCGATGGACACAGCCGCCGTCAGCGCCGCGAGGCCGAACGTCGTCAACACGAGGGACGGCGAGGGAAGCCTCAGCTCGCCTCCGCCTGCTATGTAGTACCCCAGCGCCAGGAACGGCACGTAGAAGAGGAGCAGAACAGAGGCGAAGGCCGCCAGCGCCACCTCCCTAATCATTCCTCAACCACGTAGACATCTCTGGCGTCCCACCCAAACTCCACCACGTCCCCCACGGAGACGGGGGTGTCCAGATCTACAAAAGCCTTGAAGATATGCCCATTGCTTTGGATCTCCACCTTTAGATAGTGCCAGAGGAAGGTCACGTCCACCACCTGGCCCTTGTAGCTGTAGGTCTGCCCGCCTCCCAGCACCACGTCCTCCGGCCTAATAACCGCGTACCCCCTCTCCCCGAGCCCCAGCTCCCGGGCAGGCACCACGTTGGCCTCGCCGAAGAACACCGCCACGAAGCGGTTCCGCGGCCGCCGGTACAGCTCCAGAGGCCTGCC
>NZ_JBMFKV010000141.1:0-4871 GCF_049971835.1 Pyrobaculum sp. | reverse complement strand
GGCGCAGATCCCCCTACCCACCCCCTCCCCTGCGGCGGGAGGCAACTCCCCCGCCGCCTCTACAAAAGCCCGGCCCCCTCCGGGGGATCTGCCTCTGCCAACGCCGCCATTCCACGCCTCTTCGTCAATGCCTCCAGCAAGTAGAGCAATTCCACGCGTACCCGTTGTCTCAAAAGCGTCGACAACGGGGCGGCATCCTTCCAACTGCAAACCCAGCCAGCGCCTCTGCCAGCAAGCCCCATTCCGAACACAACTCTTTTCTTAGTCTATGTAGGCCCTATCTGCAGATGCGCCGCCGCTTGTGCTTCTGACCCCTTGCGGCGGGCCGCGCCTCTAAGAACAGAAAGGGGATGTTATTTATAACTCCAAACGCTTTTAATAATTAACAACAACCCAAATGCCGATATTATAATCATTACAGAGAAGATGACTGCGGGTCCCAGGGATATCCACAAAACAGCACTTATACCAGGGCTTATCCACGAGACCAGCCCTGTAGATGTCCCCAACAAACCCATCGCAGAACCTCTAAGATCCTCCGGCGATTTCTCTGCAACATATGAAGTTTCGGGAGCCTCATGCATTAAGAATATCATACTCGCCAAAGCCCACAGCGCCAGGAATGCATACGGGTCTTTTGCCATTGATAGCGAGAATAAAATCAGGGCGTTTAGGAGGAGGGATAACGCAATCACTTTACCTCTGCCGATTAGATCAGACGCAAAACCCCCAAGCACATACCCGACGAGAGCTGCGATATTCGCCGCTGAGAACATAAAACCCAGGGTTAGAGGATCCATGCCGATTATCGTAGCGGCATAAAGCGGCAGTATGCCCACTACCATTTCAGTACCTATAGTGTAAATCATCCAGCCTAAAATATATATTCTTAAATTCCTATCTGATACCAACAAAACAATACTCCTAAACATACTCTTTTTACCCCTATTAATTTTTATAGAGTGCTCTTTTATACAACTCAGAGAAAGGAGAGAAAGCAGTAGGATAATTGAAGAAAAGAGAAAGAGGCGAGAGTAGGAGTAGGAATTAACTACTAACCCGCCCGCCGCAGGCCCCAGTATTGAGGCAGTGGATACGGCGGCGTAGTATACGCCAATTCCCGGGGCCTTCATTTTAAAAACCTCAGCCGCTAAGGCTCTTGATATTGTAACAATTCCCGAAAAGAAAAAACTTAGAGATATCAGTAGCAGTATTACTGCTACAAGCGGCAACTCCTTAATAGAGAGCGCAAAAGTTATAATAAAAGTAAAGAGAGTGAGTATTAATAAAGCTCGCCTCCTCCCGATGTTATCAGACAGCCATCCGAGCGGCAGAGAGGATAGTACAAAAAGAAGAGCGAATAGAGAAGCCGCAAGCCCAACAACCTCAACCGACAGTCCCATCTGCTTCAAATAAGGCTGATAAAAATAATACCACAAAGCATAGGAGAAAGAAGTTAGTATACGATATGAAATCAATAAAAATTTATAATCAGAAGGATTTGTCAAAGAGAAGAATTTATACATTATACCACAAAGGCGTTGGATCGAGACCCAGCCGCCTTGTATGAACATGCGAGACAACCGCCGGGCTGTACACAAAGTACTTACCTACGACGGAATCTGCCGCCTCCTTCACAGCGCCGTAGCGACTCCGGCTGTGGCTGTCAATATACACACCGTAGATCCTCTCGGCCACGTTATTGAGATAGTTAACATCCATAAGTTTTCCAAGAGTGGCAGATATAAAAAAACGCCGCCCGGCCTCTATCGGCGAGGACAGCCACGAACTTAACAGGCACATCCCTAGGATCGCCGACTTTCAGAACAGCCAGAGACGGCCTCGCCGAGAAGGCTGAGCTAACCCTCCCGCCCTCAACGCCGCCGCCGTTAAACGCAGATACTAAAGCCGCCACGTAGCCGGGATCCTCTTTAAGAAGTCTAGCCAAGGCGCCGGCGCGCTCCGCCAACTCGCCCAGCTTCAAATCAGCGGGACCCCCCACGCCCTCCATACTCTTAACCTCGCCGATAACCAGCATGTCCGGCATCACACCCAAAAAATCAAGCCGAGGTGCTTGAGGGTCGAGCCGTATAAGCACAGAAGAGCCCCACGCGCCGTTAATCCCCTAGCCGCATTCTGGATTAGGTATCGTCACCTCGGCGCCGATACGCGCCGGACTAACGCCCACCAGCTCAGGCATAATAGCTACAGAGAATTAGCCGCTGTCAGGACGCGTGAAGGTATAACCTCCCCCCAGCTCGCCGCCACGCGGTACCACACTTTCGGCCCGCGTCCCCCACCTAGAGGTGGACCAGCCCTTGGCCTAGCCCCCGGCGCCGGTCCCCCGCGCCCCTCCATAGACCTCGCCGCAGTCCACCTCCCTCAATCTGGCGAAGCCGCGAAACACCGGACTCGCCACCAGTCTATACTCCCACTTGTACAAAACCAGAGGCCACTTTAGGAGATACGCCGGATCTACCGGAGGCACGTATAGATACGGGCGGTCGCCTCTGTGCCTCAGCTCAAACAGCCCAACCCTCTTCGCAAACTCCACAGCCTTCTTGAACCTCTCCCTAACCCACTTGACGGGGACCACAGGTATGTGCGGGGCATACGGCGGCCCCCTCACGTCGTAAACCGAGCCCCGGTACGGCTCCTCGACAACCACCTTGTCGCCCTCCCTAACCGCTAGATAGAGGCCGTCCTCCCCCATAAGCACCCACTCGCCGGTGTCGAGAGTGCCGAGGACGAGGTCCCAAGCCAGATGCTCGTCGCCGCCCCGGCCGACAAGCCTCAAATAGTCCCCCTCGGGCTCCACGATACGGAACTCCTCGCCCACAAGGCGGCCGGAGCCGGGGAACTCGTTGACGGGCGCCAGCCGTCTCCTCCTCATCTCGCAACGCATATCGGCCAGAAACCCGTCAATGTTCATCGGGAATCTCTCCCCCTCGAAGCCGGGGCAATCCCCCCGGAACCGCACCTCTCTAGACTCCAGCAGGCTCCTGTAGTCCGCCACCATCTTGTCTATAGTGAGGGACAGCTTGGCGACCACCTCCTCCAGCCGCAACCCCGGCACAAATCTGGCGGTGAGCACGCCCTCTAAATCCAGCCCGTCCAGCATAATACTCTCGTAGTTCATAGACGCCGCAGGCGGATCCGTCAAGAGGAGGTTAACCCCAAGCCCCCCCGCAATTTCAAACTCCCTAGCGGCAAACCTCGTCCACACCACCTCGCCCCCCTCAGTCAGCCCCGGCAGGGGAGGAATAGGCGCGTCGGCTAGGTAGCCCTCCACGACGCCGAGCTCCAGCCGCCAAGGCCCCGGATGAACTGCGTACAGCCCGTCGTTAAAACCCTCGATAAACCACACGAGGAGCCGGGCGGGCTGCCCCCCGATAACCATATACAGCTCCCCTCCCCTCTCGACAAACTTAAAATTAGCCCACATCCTCCTCACAGCCACCACCCGCTCCGCCACGCCGTGCACGGGGCCGCCCTCGACAAAGACCTTGAAGCAGATCACTCCCACACCATTATCGGATACTCGTCATGAGGAGACAGAGACACCTCCTCAACGACGTGCACGTACCTCACCAAGGGCCATTTGAGAAGGTAGATGTTTTCTATGGGGACTCTTACGCGGGCCACGCCCCCGGCGCGCCGCGCCACCTCCCGCAACCTCCTCCTCACCCACCTCACCGGCACCACTGGGTAGTAAGGCGCGTAGGGCGGCCCCCTCACGTCGTAAATAAAGCCGCGGTAAGGCTCCTTCACGACAACACGGCCCCCCTCTCTGACGGCGAGGTATAGGCCGTCTTCCCAAATCAAGATCCACTCCCCCGTGTCGAGAGTGCCCAGCACGAGGTCCCAAGCCAGAAACTCGTCGCCGCCCCTACCCACTAGGCGTAGGTAGTCCGCGTCCGGCTCCACAATACGAAACTCCTCACCCACAAGGCCGCCGGAGCCGGGGTGCTTCTCCGCGGGGAGTATGGAGACTCTAAACCAGTCCCATCTCTTGTAAACAGAGGGATTCGCCCGGTAGAAGAAGGCCAGCTTGACCGTGGGCGGGGCCTCGACAAACGACCTGCTTATCCCGGACACCGTGGGCCAGACGAGGAAGGGCCGCCCGTCCTCCGCCCACGCCACGAATCTGCCCCAGCCCTCCCCAGTCCTTATAGGCACGGCGGGGGCGTCGGGGACCAAATAGCCCCTTATGTAGCCTATATGCGCCCTCCCCACGTACAGCGGCCAGCTGTCGCGGAGCCTGGGCCGGAAATCCCAAGAGCCGTGCGCGGAGGCCAGCACTTTACAACTTCTCGGGCAATCACCCCCGCTGGGACAACAGACGTCTACATATCTATAGGCGACAATCATTTCAAAAACTGCACCACAGGCGCGTATTTAGAATACTTATCAATCAGGTTGCCAACCATATCTGAAATACTCGAATAAAAATCTGCGATAGAAGACGGATCTCGCTGCGACAGCTGTCTGTAAGCCCGCCACGTCTCGTCGGCTACACTCCTTAAATAGGCCGTGTCCAGCAAGCCCTCCGGCTTCGCGTCGTATACAAAAACAGCCGCCCTATCCACGTCAGCTAACACCACCACAAATTTAACCCTTTTTAT
Source organism: Pyrobaculum sp. (assembly GCF_049971835.1). Taxonomy (NCBI): domain Archaea; kingdom Thermoproteati; phylum Thermoproteota; class Thermoprotei; order Thermoproteales; family Thermoproteaceae; genus Pyrobaculum; species Pyrobaculum sp. The sequence continues at coordinate 246 of NZ_JBMFKV010000141.1, read as the reverse complement.
TCTGTCAAACGGGGCGAGGTTAGGATCTGCGGCAAAGGCGCTACTCACCCGCCCACCCCCCGCCATCCGGCCGCCGTTAAAAGTAGAGACCAAGGCCACAAGAGCCCCCGTAGTATACTTATCAACGAAATCTAACAACGACTTCATTTTATTAGCCACATCCTCAAGCTTTAAATCGCCAGGCCCTTGAGCCCACGCCACATTCTTCACCTCAACCACAACCAATGTATCTCCGCCTAACAAGCC
>NZ_JBMFKV010000140.1:0-4876 GCF_049971835.1 Pyrobaculum sp. | reverse complement strand
AGGAGAGAAGCTACGCGGAGAATTTTTTGCTGAGACAGTTGACCTAGATCTTCTTCTTGGGGCGTTGGAGGCAGGAAATGTCCTTCTCGCCGGGCCGCCTGGCACGGGCAAGACTGCTCTTGCCAAGAGAATTGCTGAGTTAGCCGCGGCGCCGGGCAGTCGTAATTACATCATCGCCGTGGCCCACTCCCTCTGGTTCCGCAGGGACGTAATCGGCGGGGAGTCTCTTGGGCCAGACGGCGTGTTCTGGAAATCTGGGCTTTTCATAAAGGCTTACAACATGGCGGCTGAGATGCTGGAGAGGGGCTCGTCTGGGCCTGTGTTCCTCATACTCGACGAGGTAAACAGAGCCGATATTGATAAGGCCTTTGCCGATCTTTTCGCAATATTTCGCTCTCAGCTCTGCGACGACTGGAGCATCCCAATAAGCCTAGTAGAGGAAATCGAGGCCTACGGCGATAAAGTCGATGAAGATGCAAAAAAGTTTGTCAAATACTATAGAAAATATAAGGATTTACCATTGAAACTTATTAGAGTCGTGGCTACTATGAACATAAAAGATTGGAGAAACCTCTTCCTTACTGGCGAGGCTTTCCTCCGGCGATTTGTAATAGTAAAGACAGAGTGTCCAGAAGTAGACTCCTATATTGACAGAGTCGATGGACCTGAGGAGGTAAAACAAGAGATTAGGAAGGCGGCGGGGGAGCTAGGCGGTTGCGTGCCGCCTGCGGCTGTTATCGCCGCGGCAAAGCTCTTGAAAAATCTCGACAGAGGGAGGGCTGATGCGAAGACTGTTTTAAACGCGGTGTTGGGAAGTAGAGAGTATCTCCTAGGAAGAAGACGCCGCTAGGGTGTGAACAAGACGGAGATAAGGAGGCGCAACCTTGGTCTGTTGGTAGGAGGTAGATACTTCCGTTACTATCGCCAACCCAGTATCAAGATAATAGAAAGCCTAATGCGTAGAGCTGGCGAGGAGGCTGTCGCCGCGTCTTTTAGGGATCTGGCCCTAGAGGCTTTAAAATATGCATTGGGCCTTCTAAAGATTGAGGTTGAGAGGGCGCTGAGAGATAGGCTTGTCTACCGCGAGTTCGGCGTGGTTTACGGTGCGGATATAGAGGGGGCTATAGACGTCGCTAGGAGTATTGCGGTGAGGCCGTTGTGTTTAGTCGCATCGCTCACGTACCTCCCGTCTAGACACGCGCCTGAGTATCTGCTAATGCGGCGTATAGCAAGAGAGGTTATCAACACCGCAAGACGCATGGCCGCTGGGGACGAAGAGGCGGCGAGGCTCTTGGAGGGAATAGCTAAGCTCATACGCCACTTGCCAGCAGGGACAACTAGTTTAGAGTGTGGAGATGTTGAATATATAGAGTGGTTGCGCAGAGCGTGTTTAATCAATAAGTTTGTAAAGGCGTTGGAAAGATCCGTAAAGATCGGACGCGCCGCTGGGTTAGGTGAAGAGGTGGTATTCCGCGACTGGAGGCTTTACGAGATCTACACATACTTCCTCATCTACGATGTATTCAAAAGCGCGGGATTTGTGGAGGCGGCGTGTCGCGACGCCGGAGGCGGCGAGCCTGATCTCACCCTCAAGAAGGGTGACAAATGTATCCTAATCTACTTCAACAAACCACTGGCCTATTCCCTAGTGGAGAGGTACAACGGCAATGACGCCAGCTTGCACCGGGGGAGACCTGACGTCTTTGTAGAAGACGGCAGTGTGAAGATTGTGGTGGAGGCAAAATTCTCCACATCACCTTCCTACATCGCCTTGGGCAGATTTAAGGCTATGGCCTATATGTACGAGTACTCGGCCGACGCCGGTATTTTGATCTTTCCTGCGATTGAGGGGGTGCCAACAGACGAGGAGGAAAGAAGCATTGAAGAGCTCTATAAATACATGGAGAAAGAAGGCGTTGCAACGCTACATCTACGCGACGGCAGAAATCTACACCTCATAAGAATAGACCCCGCAGAGACGGAGGATCCATACGAGTCGGACAGGTTGGCACGTGAAAGACTAAGACGTGTGCTCAAAATCCAACACATCGACCTATGAGATGGTGAAGTAAATTCAGCATATTACACGGTTGGGCAATTACGTAGGGAAAATATCTGCCAAATCTGGGAGGAAGTCTAGAACTAGCTTGGAGGCGTCGTTATTGTCTTATGGCGTGATGTGTGTCCCGGCTCCGTTTAGGGCTGTGTCTATGGGGCTGTCGGCGAGTCCGCTTGCGATTATTACCTCTATGCCGGTTTTGGCGGCCTCGGCGGCCATAAGTAGCTTTCTCTTCATGCCTCCCCTCACCTCTTCGCTCTGGACTAGCTTCTCTGCCTCTGGTGCGGTGAGGTGGGGCACCACCTTCCCGCCTATGTAGAGGCCCTCCACGTCGCTGAGGAGCAGGAGCTTCTGGGCCTTCACGGCCTTGGCTACGTCGAAGGCCAGCTGGTCTCCGTCGACGTTTAGAAGCTCGCCCTTCTCAGACACGGCGATGGGTGCCAGCACCTTGAGGGGTGGGGGGAGTAGCTTGTCTGCATCTATCTGGGTGATGCGGCCGACGTAGCCTCCGTCCACCACCCTCTGCCGCCCCCTCTCGTCTACTACCAGGACTTTTTCTTTGCGCCTCGCCTTCACTACGCCGAGGTCTGCGCCGGTTAGGCCGAGGGCCGGCACGCCGAGGGCGTGGAGGGAGGCGACTATCTGCTTGTTTATCCAGTTCATGGCCATGACGAAGGTTTTTAGAGTTTCCCAGTCGGTGTATCTGCTTACGAGGCCTCCTGGGTGGGTTAGGTACTTGGGCTCTAGGCCTAGGCGCTTCATGAGGTCGTTTACCATGCAGCCGCCTCCGTGCACCACGACGGCGCGGTCTGCGTATTTGGGGAGGTTTTGTATTGTCTTGGTGGGGTCTTTGCAGACTACTGACCCGCCTATCTTTATGACTATCATATGGGGGCGATGGGGATTGTCCTGAGGCCTTCGTCCTCTGGGAAGCCCATGGCGATGTTGAAGGCCTGCACCGCCTGGCCGGCGGCGCCTCTGACTAGGTTGTCTATGGCGGCGAAGGTGACTACCCGGCCGAGGCGGGGGTCGATCTCAAACCCAATGTCGACGTAGTTGGAGCCGAGGATGTACTTGACGTTGGGGTACCGGGACACGCCGAGGCGGTCTTTTACCAGTCTTATGAACTTGGAGTCGCTGTACATTGACCTGTAGTATTTCCACATGTCGGCCTCCGTGGGGGTCTTGTCGGTGTATACGTGGCCTGTGGTGAATATGCCCCTCACGATGTCTACTGCGTGTGGGGTGAAGGCCACCTTTACGGGCCTGCCGGCGAGTAGGCTTAGCTCCTGCTCAATCTCGGCGATGTGGCGGTGGTGGACGGGCTCGTAGGGCCTCACTACGTAGGTGCGGAAGCTGTGTAGATCTACTATGGAGCCCTCGGCGCCGGCGCCGCTGGAGCCTATCTTGGCGTCTACCACGGGTGGGGTGTTGCCTATGACGCCGTATTTGGCTAGGGGGGCTAACATGAGTATGGAGGCGGTGGCCATGCAGCCCGGCACCGCGACGAGTTTTGCGCCGGGTAGCTCGTGTCTGTGGAGCTCGGGCTGTCCGTATACGGCCTTCTGGAGGAGGTCGGGGTATGGGTGGGGCTGTGGCCACTTGTACCACTGGACGTAGGCGTTGGGGTCTTTTAGGCGGAAGTCGGCGCTGAGGTCGAATACGGCGGCTCCTGATTCGTATAGCTTGGGGACCCACTTGACGGACTCGCCGTGTGGCAGGGCTAGGAAGACGACGTCGGCCTTGAGGGCGGCGTCGATCGACGGCTCGACGAACTTCAGCTGTGTTACGCCGCGGAGGTTGGGGTGGATCCTGTAGACGTACTCCCCCTTGAATTTGCGGGAGGTGGCGCAGACCACCTCGACTCCGCTGTGCTGTAGGAGTAGCCTCAGGAGCTCCCCTCCGACGAATCCCGAGGCGCCTACTACGCAGACCTTCATACGAGCTCTGCCAAGGCCTGCGCCTCCTCTCTGTTTTCTATGGCGGGTACGGGGTCGACGTCGACGACGTAGTGGGCGGAGCCGTAGCTTCCGAGGGTGACGCGGGCGTACAATAGCCCGAGCTCCTTAAGGACGTCTGCCACTAGGCCGCTGGCTGTCTTCGCCGTGGCGAATATCTTGACTGTGGAGTGGGGCTTCGGTATGACGATGGTCACCTTGGAGAGGGGGTTGCGCATGTACATCCTGTGTTCTATCACGCTTTTGGCCCCCTCCACGCTGGTCACGGGGCCGTCGAGGTCTAGGCGCCACGCCGTGAGGAGTAGCCAGGGCCTCTCCAGCTCCACCTTCTCTACGGTGTGGTCTGTGGATACGAGGGCGTAGGGGGGTCCGTATTTGGGTATCCAGTTGAGGCGGTTGAGGGCGGCGTATATGGCGGGGGGCGGGTTGATGCTCCTCTTCGCCACCTGGCCGTATATGGCGGCGGTGTAGGGGTTGCCCATCCTTAGGATGGCTGTTCCGTGTAGGGCGTGGATTGGGGTTTCGGAGATGTTTACAACAACGGGCTTGTGGCCCCTTGCGGCCAGCGCGTCTGCTAGTATCTTGTCTTGTAGGGTGGGGCTGTCTGTGAGGATGTATATCGCCCCACTTTCCCCTCTGGCCCCTGATCCATGCGTGCCTCATGTGGCTACTATATAAGTTTTTTGTCTGCGAAAAGGTTATATATAGGTGGTATTTTGCGGGTCATGGAGGGGATTTCGGGGACGGTGTACGCCTCCGCTGTGTGACATGCGGCTCTGTGTTTGCTCCGAACTATAGGCTATATAGGTGTCCCAAGTGCGGCGGCCTTCTCGAAGTGGAGGTGTGTAACCTCTACTGG
>NZ_JBMFKV010000139.1:0-4961 GCF_049971835.1 Pyrobaculum sp. | reverse complement strand
AAATACAGGGGCGTCTTCGAAACCCTCAACAACGTCTCCCGTCGTGTATCTGAACAACGACGCGACGAGTTCGACGGCCAACGCGCTCAGAGGCGGTAGACGGGCTACGCTCATCTCCGCCTCCGGAACATCATAGCGCTTTTAACCCTACTGAGGAAGGATTTCGCGAATCCTTTCGCAGGTTCAAATTTCTTTTTCACATATTCAACAGGCGACATAACCTCCCTTTTCATGAGCTCGCCCTCTATTGAAATAAGCGTATCGATCCGTTTCCTTACTTCTTCGCAGTCGCCAGACATCTCGACCTCTTTCTTAATAAAGGGGGCTTGTACCCCAACCGAAGCTCTGCACTCAACGCTCATACGGCTTGGCGGCACATTTCGGCCTCCGGCCAGGCGAGTTTTTCACAGAGCTCTTGGTAGTAGCGATCCTCTACCTTGTCCAGATCCACGAACCCTATGCGGAACTTGTTGGGTTTATCTACCAGCTCGGACAGCCTAGTGTCGTAAGTTATGGCGTAGGCCCTCCTCGCCACGCTTAAGCTCTCCAGGCGGTGAGTCGACGCGTATACTGCCACGTCGCTACGATCGGCCTCTTTAAGCGCATTGCTAAGCCGCCTTCCGTCAAGGCCGTCGAAGGCATCGTCAATATACACCATTGGTATCGCCGAGACCCCTCTCCTCGCCGCCGCCTCCCTCATGCGGGACAGCGCCTCGGGCCACGTCTTTATCAAAGCCGCGGAGATCTCGCCTAGGCTATGCACATTGTAAATCACCTTAGATCCAAATATCTCGGCGATCTCCAGCCGCAACTCCTCGGGCACCGACAGCTCCTCTGTATAACAGGGAGATACGATTCTCTCCGCCACCATGTAGGAAGCCGGCGGGAGAACCGCCGCAAGCGGCTCACACGGCTCATAGCGCCGGCTAAGCGCCTCTGTCAGTATGCCGCCTCCCAAAAACAAGTCGTATTTCATTCTCTCGGGCAGAGCCGCTACATGCGCCGCGGCGTAAGCCAGCCTCTCTCTGAGTTCTGCACTTCCCCTCACCGCCTCCCCGCCCACTTCCCTCCCATTTATCTCGACGCGCAATCTCGCAAGACGCCCCTCTTCGATGACAGCATTAATTTTCAAGTCATCGCCGAACTCATGAGGAGCCAACCTGAGCTCGTATGTAAAGCTCAGAGGCCTCAACCCCGTTCCGAAAAACAGTATATCGCGCAGATCTCTGTAGCCGCCCCCCAAGAGCTCGGCTAGGATGTTGGCGGTGCCGAGCCACAGCGCCTCGGCGAATAGCGTCTTGCCGCTTCCCGTCACGCCTATGATGATCGTTAGGCCTAGACGCGGCGAGAAGCCGTCGATTACGCCGTCCTCAGCGCGCAGAACGGTGCGTTCAATCAACACCTCTCCGTCGAGCTTTGCGTTGGTGACCTTAATAATCATACGGATACGTCCTACCTCTGCATATCTTAAAATTAACCCTCCCCCTCAACGTAGCGCAGTGGGGGAATTCCGGTTGCGACGCGGCCCAGGCGCCGACAGGCACGGCGTAGCGCACCTTCTCAGCCTCAGCGCGTCTACTCGTCCACGTCCTCATGTCGCGCCAGTCTAAAAACTCCGTCTCGGCCCAGGGGTCTGGCAGCTCCACGTCCTTTCTTAGGGGGAAATACGGACACGGCTCGCGTTCATTTAGCCCGTCTTTACACTCTTCTAAAGGCGTGAAGGACACCCTCTCGACCGCCACAATCCCCTCCGCCGGCCCGATCCTCGTGATGGAGTGGGCCGCTACGGCCAGCTCCTTGGGCTTTAGGGGACAGTCGGCGTCTATTAGGAAAGCCGCCTCGGCAGTCACGCCGGGCGCGTAGGCCTTCCCCAAGTCCCTCACCCCAAACCACTGCGAACGGTCTTCGAGGTTCTCCCCCCTTATATACGGCGCCTGGAAATACCTAGTCTTGTCTACCGCCGTGGTGACGACGCCCTCCAGCACTCTGTAATAAACGGCGGCGATGCACTTGGCGATATCGGGCGCCAGCGGCACCTCGTACACGCCGCCTCTAAGTATAACCTCGGGCACCGGGACCCCCCTGGCCCTCGCCAACTGCGCAACCCCCCTCGCCAGCGCCCCCACCAGCGTGGTGGGAGGCGGGAGGCTCATGGTGGGCTGCCTGGCGCTGAAGATCGGCACCCTCGCCCAGAACCCCCAGTGGAACCTAAACTCAACGCTGAGAATACCCCGCATACTCTACGCCCAGCTCGACGAACTTCTTAATGAATTCGCCTAAATCCCCCACGCGCTCTACGGCATCTCCCTGGCCCTCCTCCGCACCTCCCCCGTCGCGCTCCGCCGGGTAGATCAACACACTATACGAGACCTCGCCGAGGACCTCGCGGTATACCTCGGCCTTGCTGGAGGCGAGGTCTACTGTGCGTTTTTGATATTCCTCATCCACCGCAGGCGCCGCCGCGATCGGCATCGGCTTCGAGAAGACGGCCACTGCGCTGTCCAGCGACCAAAGCGGTTTAAACGAGCTCCAATGGCCCCCAACGCGGGAATTCCCGACGAGGACGTCTATAATGCTGATCAAAGCCGCTCTTAGCCTCTTCTCGCGGTCATTCATCACGATGCACCCGCCGTCCGCTGGGACAGCGCCGATGCGCCAGAGCTCCACGTTTACCCCCAGCGCGTATAAAGCAGAGCTCGACTCAATATTGTAAATAGCTTGCGCCTGCTCCTCACCCCTACTTCGAAGCGCCCGCTGTGCGTTCGGGGCGTGTCTGACATGGAACTGCACGTCGAAGCCGTAAAGCGGCCTCCCCCCGTGTATTACAGGCACCATGTAGCCCACCTCCAAGACCGAAGTCCTCTTCACGGGGGTTTCGAGAGGCGATAGGAAGCCCCCGACGTCCTCAACCACGCAGAGCTCCACGATCCGAGCCTCGGCGTCGGCAAGCCTCCTCTTCGCGGCCTCCTCCAGCTGAGATCTCAGATCCCCCAACAACGACACGACGCCGTGTTTAACAAACTCGTGTCTCCTGCAGTCGTCGCATACTGGAAGCCCCATTCGAGAAGCCAAATCCGCCAGCCTCGCCTGTATCGCATGGCGGAGGGCCTCCCCCGAGATCACAGGCACCGTCCTCAGCTCGTATCGGCCAGGCCCAGTCTTGTAAATCACCGACGCCTTCCTGTGCCTCACCACATTGCCCAGAGACTCCACCATGTTCATCGCCTCTACGTTCACCAACACCCTCGCAGATATGGAGATGAACGAAGGCTCGGGGCAACTACCCCCCTGGCGCTCGGCGCCCCCCGCGCCCACGGCCTCGCCGCGCCTCTTCGCCGTCATGACCTCCTCCCAGATCTGGCGAGCGCCACAGCAACCAGAGCGCTAGGCCTCAGCTCGCCGCTCTTCAACGCCCGGCGCAAACGTTCAAGCTCGTCGGCAGTAGGCAACCTCGGACATCTAACTCTCAGGCGGCCCCCCTCAACACACCTCGGCCCGCAGAGAAACTTGTAGAGCTCCACCTCATCCGGCTTTAACTCGTCCTCGTGGCATATCCCCCCCGGCCTGTAGGACCTGTAGATGGCGCTCAGAATTTGTTGCAGAATCTCAAGGGCGGAGTCGGCGTCGGGAGCAGAGGCGAATTTATCAATGTCTGAAAGCCTGCCGCTACGCCTCAAGAAACGCAGAACCGACAAGACGCCCGGGTAGGCCCTCTCCAGTTCCTCCCCCACCAATAAACCCCCCATAAATTAAAAATACGTACAGTATAAAAAACTATATGTTAAAGACTTTATAGACAGTCAGTCTGCAAGGACACGAGACAAATATCTGCCCTGGAGTTTGACTTCACGTAGTAGTCGTCGCCGGCCTCCACCCAACCTAGCGGCGGCCGGCCCACAACACCTGAAGATACAAGAAGCTGTGAGAAGCACAGAACTCACCGCTAGGGGGATGCGCGGCGCCAAGCCCCACAAACGACGTCTGGACCTGCGCCGAGGCCGCAACTCCGCTCTTCGCTAAGAGCCAAGCGGCGGTCGACATAAGCGGAGGAGTTAGGGCCCTCAGCCTCTGCCTCTTCACCGCGGCGCCACCCGCCGAAGAGCTCGCAGGCGTAGAGATAAAAGCCGCGTACACCCAGGCGGAGCCGTCTTCCCCGTAAACACGGGACCCCTTGAATTCGCCACGTCGCCTAGAGACGCCAGGTCGAGAGCGAAGAGGGCCGCCCCCTCGGCCGAGAGTCCCAGGGAGGGTACGGCAAGAAGCTCACACGGCAGACGGAAAAATACGGCCTGGCTAAGAAGGGCTCATTGACCCCAGCCGGCAAGGCGATAGAGGCGTATCTCCAACTCCGCCGATAGACGCCATATCCATCGTCCGCAATGGCGTGTAATGATTGCCGGGATAAAGTTTCAACTATCTTTTGATTTCCGGACCGCTACCTCCGCCCTCTCCTCCCTGGCCGACTCCAGCATTTCAACTATCTTTTGATTTCTGGGACACGTTTGAACGATTTCTTAAGGGAAGGGTGTTTAAGCGGTTGTTTCAACTATCTTTTGATTTCTGGAAAGGCGCATGTGCCGGTCAACGACAGCAATATTGTCGTGAGGTTTCAACTATCTTTTGATTTCTGGCGCTGTCTGGGCTTCAAGGGGTATTGAGGGCGCCTGTGATTGCGTTTCAACTATCTTTTGATTTCTGGCCACGAGCCTGGTTATTAGACACCGTAATTACCGCTTGACTCACGTTTCAACTATCTTTTGATTTCTGGCGGAGTTGACCCAGAGCCACTGCCCCACGCGCGCCACCGCGATACCACTTTCAACTATCTTTTGATTTCTGGCGGTGTTTTTCAACGCGGGGGTCGCGGCGGTGGCGGAGGGCTACTTTCAACTATCTTTTGATTTCTGGCGCTGTCTGGGCTTCAAGGGGTATTGAGGGCGCCTGTGATTGCGTTTCAACTA
>NZ_JBMFKV010000138.1:0-5056 GCF_049971835.1 Pyrobaculum sp. | reverse complement strand
CGGCCTGAGCCCCAGCAGTCTGCCTAGTGCGCCTATTATTGTGGAGGGGGGTGGGGCGGCGAGGGCCTCCTCGTGGTGGGGCGCGTCTAGCATGGGCGTGGCGAGCCCCACGCGGAGGGGGGTTAGGGTGTGACGAGGAGCCTCTTCATATCATGCATCTCAGCACGGCGGCTAGGGTCGCGAGGAATTCCGGGGCCGACACACTCATCCCGTTGACCTCAACCGTCCATTTGCCTTCTAGGAGCAACTCCTTGGGGGGTTCGCCTCTGCTGTTTCTCTTCAACACGTATCTCCAGGTCTCTGTGTTTGCGTGTCCTGCCTTTATATACGGCTCGTAGTCGTCGTGTATGCTGGGGCTTACCGTGCCCGCGGCCATGTGTCTGTACAGACTTTCGGCTTTTTCGAATATGTCCGCGAGCTTATACACGGCGATGTGGCGCGTGTTGGAGCGGCTGAAGGCCACGCCGCCTTTGCCCCGCACCTTCTTTGCGTAGTTTCTCAGTATGTGTACAGCTTTATGGTACTCCTTGGCGAATATAGAGGAGAGGGAGATGAGCCTCACAGAGTAGCTTCTTGATATTCCGCTTCTAGCTTCTGCTCTGTGGAGCCGTTTTAGGGTTTCGAAGAGGTGCTCCACCGATGTGGCCACGACGACGTCGTCTCCCCCGACGTATATCGGCACTGCCACCGGCCTGCCGTCGGCGTTCAGCTCTCTCAGAGTGTCAACCGCGAGCTTGGTTATCGAAGTGCTTAGCTCCACCACCTTGCCGACTGCCTCTGCCTCCGCCCATCTCTCGCCAACGTCGTCGCCGTCGCCGACTATGAGGGCGAAGTGTTCTCTGAAGGACAGCCTCTGGAACTGGGGCACGCGCCTTAGACACGCGTTGAACCTCCTCTTTAGCCTCTCAAGGCCGCCGTATTCGTCTGCAGACTTTGGGCGCATCCTGAGGAACTGGACGACGTCGGCGCACTCCCCGCCTTCGAGCGCCTCGGCTACCTTCTCCCAGCCGCTCCAGTAGAAGGCCACGTCTTCTGTACTGAGGCTGTGTATCTCGCTTATCCTAGTCTGGGAGTAGTGGAGGGCTCTCTTAAAGATGCAGAGGGGGCCCAGGGCCTCCCCCGGCTTAACCACCTTTGCGGCTTCCCGGGGGTCTTCAATTTTTAGTAGGGACTTGAGCTTCTCCTCCTCGCCTTGGGCGAACTGGTCGGCGCCGACCGCCTTTCTAAACCTCACCAAGGCAGGCTCGCGGCCACATAAGCTACACATAATGTAGCCGGCTACTCCCGTGTACTTCTCGTAGTCAGCCAGCGGCTTGAGCTCTTCGTCGAACCAGTCTTTTAACTGGGCCGGCCTGGCCCACAGCGGATCCCCGTATACGCGGCAGATCCCGGGCGGTTGCCTCGCGCCTAGGACCGCTTGGAGGCAGGCCCCCAGGCCTCTCCTCACCTCTTCCAAATCCCCCCTCACCTCCGCCGACGCGACTCTCGGCCTTATAAGCCTCTTAAAAGCCCTCCCCATCTCCGACCTGAGTTTTCTGAGTAGATGGGGGAGGCCCTCGTCCCCCTCCTCAGCCAGCCGCATTAGCTCTTCCTGCGCGGCGTAGTAGGCGTCGGCGATCTTCGACTCGTCCTCGTCTTTTACAAGCAGGACGCCGCGCTCCGGCATTAGGGCGTGGGGAGGCGGCGCCCCTCTCTCCACATAGCTTTTAAGATAGGGATGTAGTCTGAGGCTTGGCGAGAGCAGTACGTCTGGGCCGTACTTCTCCACGAACTTGAGGGCTGTTCTCCACGTCAGTTGCGACACCAGCCAGCTACCGGCGTTTAGATCTCCCAGCTTCCGCGCGGCGCCTATTATCCTCTGCACGCCTGGCGTTTCGTACACCACGAGGCGGCCCTCGGGCGGGTCCCCTAGATTTAGGAGGGGGAGCTCGGCGTAGACTCTGTCGAAGACCTCGGCGGCCCCTCCGCCGACTGTTTCAAGCCAGTTTAGCTCAAATCGTAGATACAGCTCGGCGTATTTCTCGGGTGTAAACAGGTCGCGGAGCGACTCGAAGTACTTAGCCACTCTGCCGCAGTCAACCCCCTCGCCGCGGCCACCCTCTAGACAGCTCCTATACGGCAGATTCTCTCTCAAAAACTCTACCTTTTTCTGCCGCATAGCTCACTCCACACGACGTCAACTACTTTTCTATCGTCGCCTTCAATATCTACACAGATGCCGTCGGAGATGAGGCAAGCCTCTCCATCTTTCCGGAATTTTACTTGGTAGTCTTTTGTGCATATAAGGCCTCCGTGTGCAACAAAATCTCTATATTTACCTCTGTCGAGGATATCCTCGGTGTTACGACACCCCTCACTGTTATAGTAGTGTTTGTATATCCCTCCACACTTGTCCTCGTCCTCGGCGCACCTCTTCAATTCCGTTATCTCGTTTTCAAGAATTGACCTTCCTGGTTGCGGCAACTTTCCCGTCCCCAGCTTTTCAATAACTTCTCTCCAGATGGCGGCGAAGACTGCGACGTCTAGATTCTTTGCCTCGGAGGCGAGTTTTATCCTGACGCTGTCTTTCCCCTCCTCTATAGTGTAGGCCAGCCCCTCCACGTCCCGTGTAGCGATCGCGCTGGACTTCCTCGCGATCCACTTGGCTACAGGTAGGGCGCCTAGAGACGCCAGAAAGGCCGACGTCAACATGTAGCGGATGCTGTCGTCGAGGCTTTCGCATGCTCTGTGGGTGACGTATTTATGTATGTAGGACCACGCCGCCTGCTCCGTGAGCTCTGTTACATCTACAAGATGGAGCTTTGCCGTTTCTACCCCCTCCTCAATGGGGTCGCTGTTGTATCTCCACACCGTAACCTCCCCCTTTTCTAGTGTTAGATAGTACAGCGACGCCGCTAGGTCTACGCCCTCCACGACGTAGGGCACCATGTAGTTCAAGCCGTGGGTGGTGTCCAGCAGGATGACTACTCTCTCCCCCCTCAGCTCCTTCAGCTTCTGGTAGACAGACTTCACGACGATGGCTAGCGCGGCGTTTAGCGCCTCCTCGCCGCCGACAAAGGTGTAGAGCCGGCCGCCTCTCATAGAGGTGAGCAGAGCGGGCACAACCACGACTTTGCCGTAGGTCTCCGGCTCCAGCATCTCCACATATTCCCTGGCGATTTTTGCCAAATCATCATATCCGATAGCCCCCTTTGATTTGATTAATTTAAGGAAGTTGTCAAAAGCGTCTATTCTCCTGTCTCTACAGGTTTTTAGAGCTAGTGATATGGGGGCGATGTAAAGGGCGTCGACAACCTTCGGATCTTCCCAAAACTCTGAGGCGAAGTGTTTGAGAGCCGCTCCTGTATAAGAGTATCTTCTACGTAGCTCTTTTACACTACGCTTCTCGCCTTCAATTTTTTCTATGTAGTATTTGACGAGTTGATAATCACACGGATCGCCTATCGGCGACGCCACGAGAACAACGCTCATGACGGTACCTTTTAGGGAATTTTTATTTGTTCTACAGGTACCTTATCAATTTCGCTGATGTCCATATAGATGCTTTTTAGCAAACCAAAGGGTTTACTGTCCCATATACACCCCATGCCTCTCTTATTAATACAGTGGAAAAGGTTAAAGCCTAGTAGCCTCGCACCTAGTGACGGAGCGGGCGTGGCTATGTAGCCCTCTGCAACATTTCCCAACTTACCGAGTACTTCTTTCCAGCGTTCTCTCCCCTTTTCAAAGCCGCAGTCGACGTCGTAGAAGTCTACGTCTTTATTCCAGCACTCCGCAGGTGTGATGGAGAGATATAGGTAGTCCCTACTTGCCTTCTCTATTAGAGCTATAAGTTGTCCGCATCTCCACTTATTTTCGCTGAAATTTTCGCAACCAAGCTTCCGCAACGCCTCATCGAGTTGCTCTTTCTTTATTGCAACAAGGAGCATTGTCTACAGACTTGACAGACTATGCCTGGACATGAGAGTTGGTTCTGTACCATGTGCGGAGTTCTCAACGCGCCGCGGGCTCTATACAGTAAGAGCCTTCCATCTCTACAGATATAGAGATATATTTTTTCTTTGTAGAGTTCACTCGCTATCTCGTTCATATTCTCTATTTCATATGGTAGGACAATAATCTTGATCATATTCGCGTCACATGGTATTTTGCATTGAAACTTCTTGTTGAGTTCTTCCGGATCATGAAGGGAAGCTCCTGTCGTAATATTGAATTTACACTCTATAAGGTAGATGACGGGTCCGCTCCTCAGGAGTAGTTCAGGGTAGTGCCTCGTGGTGCACTCCACTTGGCATTTTGGATTAAGGTTACAGTTGGGATCTGTGACGCAGTAGCAGTTAGGGCTGTTTCTGCTACAGCTACATGTTGTGGATATGATAAGCGTCGTGCAACTACTCTGAGGCCGCGACATAAGCTTTCTTTTCTCTCGTGAACATCTCTACGTCGTTTAGTGCCTCGATAACTTTTGACTTCCCCCCCTCTATGTAGTAGCTACTCCACTTATGCTTCTTTGCCGCCAGTAGCACCAGGCCGCTGTGAGTTTCGATTACCACTGTCTGCGGGATTTCTGTGAGAAGTTTTATGAGATTGACTATCCAGTCGTGGTGGAAGCCAGCTTCGAAGGCGTCTATGAGGATAATGGACCTCTCGGGGGTGGCTTCTATGGCGTATAGGATAGCTAACAGTCTGAGCTCTCCATAGCTGAGTCTGGTCCCCTCTATCCACGTGTTGTGCTTGTATGCGTGTCTGTAGTATACAGACCATATGTCTGTCTCCAAAGCATCGAGTCTCTGGACTATGCGGGAGGCGATGTGGGGATCCTCGAAGAGATATTCTCCGGTTGACGCCGGATCGCCACTGCAAGCGTCTATAGGTCCCTTTTGCCAGCTTACGTATGTGGTGCACTGGTTTACGAGCGCCGCCGTTATGTCGCTGTTGACATTAAACCGCACTTCCCCCTCTGCTCCTGTGCTGTCGATTAAGTTCCCCCCTTCATACAGCGACAGCCGCCCCTCTGAATATTTGAGTGTGTAGCGGTCGAGCCTTATGTAACCCC
>NZ_JBMFKV010000137.1:0-5142 GCF_049971835.1 Pyrobaculum sp. | reverse complement strand
GGGGACGGGGTAGAAGATTTTGATCTTGAAGATTTTTATCTTGCATATCTCCGTCTTTTGTGTTTATTGATAGGGAGGGAGAGCTGGGGGTTTTGGAGGAGCTGTATAGAGGGGGTAGGCCGCAGCTTGTGGTGATCTACGGCAGGCGTAGGGTTGGGAAGACTTGGCTGGTTAAGAAGTTTCTGGAGGGGAAGCGGGGCGTGTATATACACGCGCTCCGCCAGCCGATGGGGGTGGAGCTGGAGAGGCTTGCCGAGGCCCTCTCCAGGGCATTGGGGACGTACGTGAGGGCTGACTGGGGATCTGTGGCGGAGGCGCTGGCGGGGGCTGGGAGGTTTGTGCTGGCGGTGGACGAGTTTACCTACTGGGTGGAGGAGGACCCCGGGGTGCTGTCTAGGCTCCAGCAGCTGTGGGACGAGGTGTCTTCTAGAGCCCCCCTGTTTCTAATCCTCCTGTCGTCTACCGTGTCGCTTGTGGAGAAGTCTCTGTCCTACGGCGGGGGGCTCTTCGGGAGGCGGACTGCCCAGCTGAGGCTGGGCCCATTCGCCCCGCATGTGGCTCGTCTAATGTTGCCTTTCTGCGCCGAGGAGCTGGCTGTGGCCTACGCGGTGACCAACGGCGTGCCGTACTACATGTCGCTTTTCGAGGCTGGGCGGGGGCTCTGGGGGAATTTGAAGCGGCTCTTCTCCAAGTGGGGGCCTCTGTACGAGGAGGCGGAGAACCTGCTCCGCTTCGAGGTGAGGGAGCCCCACGTCTATCTAAACATCGTGAGGGCCATCGAGGAGGGGGCGACCACGTACTCCGAGATCGCAGACAGGTCCAGGATCCCCTCCCAGACCCTCGCCAAGTACCTGGCCGTGCTTGAGAGGCTAGAGGTCGTTAGGCGGGAGGTGCCTGTGTTGGGAAAAGCCAGGCCTATCTACGTCGTGTCGGATCTCTACGTCAAGTTCTGGATCCGCACCGTCTACAGGCACAGGGAGCTCGTGGAGCTGGGAGGCGCCGCCCCCGCGGATGTGGATAAGTACATGCAGTCGGCTTACGAGGAGGTGGTGCGGAGGGCCCTCCCCCGTCTGCGGGAGAGGGGGCTCGCGCCTGCCGGGGCCAGGTGCGGGAGGTACTGGAGCGGAGACGTGGAGATCGACCTGGTCTGCGTGGGGGAGGGGGGCTACGCGGCGTTTGAAGTCAAGTGGGCCGACTTAACCCGGGACGAGGCGGAGGAGGTGCTGAGGGAGCTCAAGGCTAAGAGCGGCGGCAGAGAGGGCCGCTACTACGTCGTGGCAAGGAGGGCCCTGGGGGAGAAGCCCCCGTGGCTCCTAGACGCCGGCGACGTATTCGAAGCCGCTCCGTGCAACGCCTCACGGTAGGCGCCCCGCAAGCAACCACCTCTCGAGACCCCTGGCGCCCCTCGCCGCCCTCTCAGCCGCAGACCTCAGCCTAGCCGCCACCTCTCTGGGATCACCGCCGCAGGCCTCTGCCAGCTTGTACGCAAGCGAGAGGAGGTGGCCCGGGTCGTGCTCCGCCTCGTACGCCCCCAGCGGGGTCACCAGCCTGAGCCTGCCCCTGTACACATACGCCTCCACCGGGCAGGGATCGGCCAGCATGTCCAGCAGAGCCGCCCCGCGCCTCCCCAACACATACACCACCCTGGTCCTCCCGCCCCTCTCCGCCCTAGCCCACCTCAGCACCCCCAGCAACTGCGCCGCCTCGATCACGGCGAAGGCGTAGTCGCCCCACCGCCTGTAGAGGTGCCAGAAGGCCACCTCCCCGCCCAGCCCCCTGGCCATCTCAGCCGCCTTCAGCAAGTCGCCCGCCTTGACGAAGCCGTGTGTAGTCATGAGGCCAGCCCGAGGGCGTGGAGCTTCCACAGCCTCTCCACGTACTCGACGGCGGCTCTCCTCACCTCCTCAAGAGCCGCCGGCCTGGGCTCCCCGCCCAGCGCCAGCCAGGGGACGTAGACGACGCCGCGGCCCGGCAGGTAGAACACGTCCACCGGGTCGCATGTACACCTCTCGGCGAAGTACCGCGCCGCGACGTGGAGGGGAGTCGCCTTCTCCACCTCGGCGAGCCTCCGCCTCCACACAGCCTTGTAGATAAACAACTGCTCGGGCGGGGCCTCCAGCAGAGCCCCGACGGCGACGCCCAGCGGATCGCCGCCCTCCACCGCGGCCAGCACCACGTCGCGGTACCTAAGCCTCACCGCCAGGGGGAGGTCGTGCGGCCTCAGATCTGCGGCCAGCTCTCTCCACAAGCCTCTGGATGACGACATGGGGCTCTTCGCAGACCAGGGAGTACTCGTCGCACAGCCCCGCGAAGCGGATAACCTCAGGGTTGAGCTGAAACAGCGGCAGTCTGTCCACCGAGACGGCGAACTCAACCAACGTCTTGACCGCCTGCCGGACTCTCGACATAGGAAACCGCCTTGTGAAAGTCGCAACGGGACACCTGGCAACCACCGGCTTAACCCGTCCATACACCACGTTCAACGTGTCGAAAACCGCGGCGACGTACACCACCACGGGGACCTCGCCATGGTACGCCTATCTCTACCTGGCGGTGGACGCCGCCGAGCCGGGCCTCTGGAGGCTGGCAGACCGCCTGCCCGAGGAGGGCTGGCAGAGGAGGGGGACATATACGGGGCGTACTCGCCGGCGAGAGACAGCGACGAAGGCGATCTAACACTGATGATACCGTAAACCCCCCTTTTTCCCCCGCCCTCTACATTTTACCTGACTTCGCGTCGGACGTTTTTCCTAAATCAGGAAGAACATCCGACGAAGGGTCAGGAAAAGTGTAGAAGAGATAGTTGAATGCTACAGCTGGTTTTAAACCCTGGTTTAGGTGTGGGGCTGTTCACTACGTCTACCTGGCGCTGGCGGGTGGCGTATGTGGGGGTGGGGAAGCGTTGCGGCTACTACGATCGCGTCTACATGCACCTCCGGGGGCCTCCTCCGCGGCGAGGAGGGGGCTTAGGGCCGACGTCTTCATCATCTTGGCCTACACGCGGAGGAGGCGGGTGGCAGAGATGTGGGAGGCGTGGCTCTACGCGGTTTTCAAGCCCCCATTCAACAAGAGGGTGCCTTCCGCGGAGCCGAGGAGGCCTCCCCTCTTCTACACGCAGAGGCGCAGGGACAAGCCGGTGGAGGAGCCCGTGTCCATGGCGAAATACGCCAAGCTTTTGGGCGTCCCGCTGGCCAACACCTCTACGCTTCTGGCAGAGGCGCCTATCAGAGACGTCAGCGGCGCGGCTCCAGAGGCGTATATGGACAAGCCGCCGCCTGGCTGGTAAAGCGGATCGTCAAAGCGGTAATTCAACGTTAGGAGGTGTGCGTAGCGGGACATGGGCTACCGAACACTGGTAATAAAGAGGAGGGTTGAGGAGATTCCACGGCATCAGCTGATCAGATTTCTTGAGGTACAGACGGAATTCCGCAGATGGGCTACTGAGTGGTACAAGAGCGGATTCAAAGCACCGCTCCCACAGCAGAATCCACTGAAGTACTTCGCTGAGAAGTTGAAATATGTTATGAAAGCGTTTCCGATTAATGGGTTGAAAAATGGTATCTGGAGGATACCACTGCCATTTAATGCCCAGCTACGGTTGAGCAACAATGAGGAGGATGAAAGTCGAGGTGTTCTTGTGGATTTCGTCTCTAGTCAAGAAAGCCGAGAGGAAAAAGTGATTAAAGTGAGGAAGTGGAGCGGCCAGCGCGGCAACACTATCGTGATTAGGCTGAGGAAATCAGAAATAAAGTGGATTGAGGAGCGAATAAAGGAAGGCGCCCAATTGAAGTTCGCCCTGGCTTGGGTGGGTAAGAGGAGGGGTAGCAATATCGCTACTTTCAATGTGGCGCTGGTGTTCTACAGAGAAATTACGCCATTCCAGCCCAAGCGGCTTCTTGTCGTGGATATCAACTCTTTGCATAACGGCGTTGTTTGGGCAGTTGTTGAAGAGGGGCGGGTGTTGCGGAGAGGCGTCTTGAGGCCTGATTTGGCGCACATAGGCCGCTCGGAGAGGGAGATCGCCAGGCTGGACTCCCTCTGCTCCACAAAAGGCGGCGCCTACTGCAGAAAGGCCGTGGAGACGAAGAGCCGCCTCTGGCGTCTCTGGAGGCAGTGGAGTATTGAGGCTGTTAAGAAGATTGTAAAACTCGCAGTGCAGTACAGAGCCGCCGTCGTAGTGGACGAGCCCATGGACGAATCAATCCGAGAGCTGAAGGAGGGCGATAGGGTAAAGTCAAACGTCAAGAAGTATCTCAATGTGGGGAGGCTTGTAAAGAGGCTGAGGGAGCTTGCCGAGTGGCACGGGGTGCCCTACGCAGAGCTGAGGCTGTACTCCACCATATGCCCCAGATGCGGAGCAAAGATGGAGGAGTTACCGAACAGAAGGATGAGTTGCCAGTGCGGCTTTGAGGCCAACCGCGACGATGTGCCGATACATTGGGCACAGAAGAGGTACCGGGAAATAATCCCCCTTTTTTCCGCCGTGGCGCCTTACGTTCAACTCCCCTATCTACATTTTACCTGACTTGACATCGGACAATCTTCCTGATTCAGGAAAAACGTACGGCATCAAGTCAGGAAGAATGTAGATGGAGTATTGCGCCGCCTCTGCATAATTTTGAACTGTCCGCACGCCATAACAGTTGAAAGAGAGGGATGCCGAGGCCAGTTCCAAATCTAAAGATTTGGAATTGGTGAAGACGGAATGGGCGAAGCTTGACGTACGCCGATCGTTAATTCATAAATTGGGGATGTGTTTATGCGCACATGGGCAAGCTGGCGCCCGCCCCGCCTCCCGCGAGGGCACCGGGAGGCGCCGTTGCGTCCAATACGCTCCGCCAAAGGGGCGGTGCGAAAACCTCCGGGCGGCCCCGCCCCGGAAGTCCGCAAGGACGATCCGGGGCCCCGTGCCCCCCGGGACGCCCGGAGAGTAGAAAGGGGGTATACCCCTCAAGCTAACACAGGGAAGCGGCGCACCCGTAAGGGCAATAGCGGAGATAACGCCGGCCTAGCCACCGGGTGATTTAAATACAGGCCGCCATCCGCTCCCGTGGCCGGCACGAGGATACTAGCCGCCGCCAGCGGCGCCGTGGCGCTAGCCGCCTCCCTCATCTACACACTTACAGTAACCAGGAGGCTCCC
>NZ_JBMFKV010000136.1:0-5167 GCF_049971835.1 Pyrobaculum sp. | reverse complement strand
TTCTCCACAACCTCGTAGTTATCCGTCTCAAACGCCTGCTTCGCCTTAATGTCATAGAACTTCAACTTCTGCTTCTTCGACATAGGTGTAGGGTACACCGTGGTTTATAAAGTTTTTGTTTAATTTAATTACTGTATATAATTAAAGAGCTCTATTGATAAAATCACTATTGAGGTGGTGCTGATTGTACTTTTCATAATTTATATTATTTTTCCTTTTTTGTATATTCTATGCTCTTCTTGATCTTTCTAGACTAGGCCCATTGAGGTAATAAACCGCGCTAAAAATATCGCCGTTTCTAATGCTTTAAACTCGGTATTTGCTTTAGTTAGATATATGGCATATAGGAGAGTAGTAGCTCTTCTAGGCGTGGGAGGGGTCGGGAAGACCACCTTCGCGTACAGAGTCTTGGGAGTTTCTGAGACTCCTGTACTGACTCTAAGACCTAGCTACTACAGATTCTACATAGGAGATCTAGAGATAGATTTGGTAGACGTGCCGGGGCAGAGGGTATTTGAGGTGGCGATGAAGTTTACCTCTTTTAAAATTCCAATTGTTGATAGGCTGGTGTACATGTATGACTTGACTAATTACGAAACGTTGTACGCCATTTCCGAAATACATACCATTTTCATAGAAAGAGGTTCGCGAGTGGCGAAGGAGTACGTGGTTGTTGGTAATAAAAGAGACATCGCCGAGGAAATTGGCGTATTTATAGAGGCTGATGAAATAGCCTCTTCAATAGGCGCCTCCGAGATTTACTATATATCGGCGGTAAAAGATCCTCCTCGGGTGTTTCGGGAGATTCTGCTAGGAAAGTCCTAGGCGGGCAACTACCTGTTGAAAAACGTGGTTCCAATTCTCTCTCGTTAGCCAAAAAACCTCGAATCCAAATCTCTTGGCCATTTCTATGTAATTTCTGTGTATTGTTGCCAATACCCTCGGCGTGTTGTATAGAGCATTTTGTAAATACTCGCCGAAGCTGGGGCATTTGAACTCCATGGCGCCGATCTCGTCAATAATCTTTAACTCGCACCGCTGGCTTAACGCACTTCTAATTGCCTGGCAAGCCTCTAGCCTAACTACGTACTTACCCACTGAGGGCTCCCCCCTCCCCACTCTTGCAAGCGGCGTGCGGCTTCCGCCGACGAGCTCAACTACGTCGAAGCCTATGCGCGAACCCCCCTTCCTTACCTCTATAGTGATGAATCCGCACACGCTCAGCTTCTGCTTAGCTAGCTCTGCTACTTTTAGAGCTAGCGTGGTTTTGCCGACGCCAGGCAATCCGGAGATGCCGATTCTGCCCTCAGCCCTTTCACGCCACGTCATAAACTCGGCTTAGTCTAGCCTCATCACGTTTTTCGCAGATCACTACGATATAAAGTTTCGCGCTATTGTGAGACTGCCCTCAAGCGCTTTTTTCACCAAACTATCAATAAGCTTCTCGAAAGGCGCGAGCGCCTCGCCTACAATACTCCGCATTTTGGCAAGGATACTCCTGGTCTCTGTAGCGTATTCGTTAACAGCGCTACGCTCAACCCCCTCGTCGCTCATGTCGTCGGAGTATTGGTACAAGACGCCAAGCGATCTGCCAAGTCTCCTCGCCAGCTCTATCATCTCCCGCCTACCCAGAAGTATCGTGGGGAGGACAAGTGTCGCCTCAATCAGAGGCGCAGTTTTCAGCTCAGCAGCTTTTTCTCTCTCACCGTCAAGATCGAGGGCCTGGCCTCTGGAGAGCCTCTGGGCCACGTCGGCTAGGTACTCAACAACCTCAGGCCCAAGCCTCACCGCGCGTTTAATAGACTCGGCAATTAGCCAGTCGCTGGCTATGATAGATCTGTCGTCGCCGTATAGTATACGAGGCGTCTTTACGCCTCTCCTCTCGTCGTGTTTATCCATTACGTCATCTTGAAGTAGCGACACCACGTGTAGTAGCTCTACGATAGTTGCAGCTTGTATAATTCTGGGATCCATTAAAGACCTCCTATCTAGGCTGTACGAGAAGGTGAGTAGCAGAATAGGCCTAAGCAACTTCCCCGGGGTTTCTATGTAGTGCCGCACCGCGCCGCGTAGCGACGCGGGCTCTAGGCCCTCCCCCACTTTTTGAAGATCTGCCACCACGTGCTCCAGTGCTGCCAAAACATCGCGCGGCAGTAGAGACACATAATTAAAAAGAAAGGTGTTTTTATCTCTTTGTTAAATCAAGCCCAAAATCTCACTTTGCCCTGTAGCGCCCCTCCGCGGTTTTTTCGACCTTCCCCTCTCTAATTAGACGCGTTAACTGGGCCTTTACCACGGCCACCTTCTCTACACCTATCGCTTTTGCAACCTCCTCAGCGGTTAATTCTTTACCTTTATTCTGAGCCAGATATTCATATATTTTAGTCTTCACTCCTGACGGCATGTATGTAAATAAAAATCTAGGTATTTAAAGTTTAAGACCTCGTGGGAGCGGATAAGTTTATTAAAGCGGCTTTACGATCTGCGCATGGTCAGGCTGGCGATAGTTGTCGCAGAGTTTAACTACGACATTACACGCCTAATGTTGCAAAAAGCTCTTGAACACGCCAAATTCCTCGGGGCCGAGGTGACCTACGTCGTGAACGTGCCCGGGGTCTACGACATACCTATGGTACTGAGGGATCTAGTGACGAGAGAGGAGGTAGACGCCGTAGCCACGCTGGGGGCAGTTATCCAGGGCGCTACAAAACACGACGAAATAGTTGCACAGCAGGCGGCGAGGAAGATACTAGACATCTCGGTTGAGTCTGGTAAGCCAATCACGCTGGGCATCATAGGGCACGGCGCCAACAGAATGCAAGCTCTTGAGAGAGTGGAGGAATACGCGAGGCGCGCGGTGGAAGCCGCGGTGAAGCTGGCGAGGAGGAAGAAGAAGTTGAAAGAGGCGAAGTACAGCGGGGAGACGGTGTATATAGACTAGTACACTGGGGTTAGCCAGTTTAGGTACTTCTCCACTCTGCCCCTCACCACGTTTGAATATAACTCAGCTATTTTCATGGTAATAGGGCCGGGTTCTCCAGAGCCAATGGGCCTGCCGTCTACTTCGACCACGGGCGTTACCTCGGCGGCGGTGCCGACGAGGAACACCTCGTCTGCCGTGTAGATCTCTTCGCGGGTGATCGGCTTCTCCTCGGCTTGTATCCCCAGATCTGCGCTAAGCCTCAAAATAGTATCTCTCGTGATCCCCTCCAGAATTGATTGGTGTACAGGTGGCGTGTAGAGCTTTCTACCTCTCACCACGAATATATTCTCGCCGGATCCCTCAACCACGTATCCGTTTAGATCCATTAGCAGAGCCTCGTCATAGCCTCGGCTCTTCGCCTCTGTGAGCGCTAGTACAGAGTTTACATATATACCGCCGATCTTAGCCATCACGGGCAACATGGTGTTGTGGACTCTGCGCCAGCTCACAATGGCGGCTCTTATCCCCTTAGGCGAGAGGTATTTGCCAAACGGGAAGATGATAACTGCGAGAGATACCTCAAGGCTTCTAATGTCAAGTGTCACAGTTTCCGTGGATACAAACGCCACGGGCCTGATGTAGACATCTTCTTCTCTGAAGTTGTTGGCCTGTGCCGTCTCGATAACCGCTTTGCGCACCTCCTCTCTCGTATAGGGTATCGTCACTCCAAGTATCTTTGCTGACTTAAACATACGCTCTACGTGGTCGTCCAGTCTGAATATTAGTAAATTGTCGCCGTTCCAGTAGCCCCTTATTCCCTCAAATATCGAGGTTCCGTAGTGTAGCGCATGTGTCATTACGTGTATCTTGGCGTCTTCCCACCTCACAACCTTGCCGTTGAACCAGACGTATTTAGCGTGGGGCTTCATAGAGCAAAAATCAGCCTCCTCATCTCCTCCCCAACCTTCTCTATCTGATGTCCCTTTGCCTCCTCCATGAGTCTCTTCAGCGTCGGGGCGCCTCGGCTGTACTCCTCAACCCACTCCCTGGCGAAGTCTCCGTTTTTTACACGCATAGCCGCCTCCTTCATCCTCCTCTTCACATCTTCGTTTACTATCTTAGGCCCAACAGTCAATCCGCCGTACTTGGCAGTGTCAGATACGCCGTTTAACATGCCGTAGATACCCCTCTGCCATATCAAGTCCATTATCAACTTGGCCTCGTTTAGCACCTCGAAGTACGCCACCTCAGGCTGGTAGCCCATCTCTACAAGCACCTCAAAACCCTTCTTTATCAACTCCATAAGGCCCCCCACGAGGACGGTCTGCTCGCCAATTAGATCAGTCTCGGTCTCTTCGGCGAATGTAGTTTCGATGACGCCGGCCCGCGTCGCCCCTATACCTTTCGCAATGGCTAGGGCGTACTTCAGCGCAGAGCTGCTGTAGTCCTGATAAACAGCTACCAAAGCCGGCACGCCCCGCCCCGCCAAGTACTCCTCCCTAACGGCTCTGCCAGGCCCCTTGGGGGCCACCATCACCACGTCGACGTTCTTCGGCGGCTTTATTAAGCCGTAGTGCACATTGAAGCCATGTGCGAAGTCTACCACAGCGCCCTCCCGGAGGTTGGGGGCTATCTGCTCCCTCCACACCTTGGGTTGCTCCATATCTGGGATGAGGACCATGACGACGTCAGCTCTAGCCACTGCGTCGCCTACTTCATAAACCTCAAATCCTTCTGACGACGCCAATTCCCACGACTTGCCTCCCTTGCGCCCACCTATGATTACCTTAAGCCCACTATCTCTCAGATTAAGCGCTTGGGCCCTCCCCTGTATCCCGTAGCCCACTACAGCTATTACCTTGCCTCTGAGGGGCTCAAGAGAAGCGTCTCTTTCTGTATAGATCTTCGCCATGGTTATAGAATTTCAGCGGTTTATATGTATCTCCTCGATCGTCAAAACTTCGGGTAGCTTATCCAACTTAGCCACGAGCCAGTTAACCTCGTCGGGATCTCCATTGACATCCATGTGAATTCTGTATATAGTCGTGTCGGCCGCGATCTGCATATTAACCACGTTGACCTTGGCACGTCTAGTGACCGCTATGATGCGCCCAAGGGCGTCTAGGGACTTAGGGGCGGTTATGTTAATTCTCGTCATATACCAACCTCACCTCCATGCCCTCTGGCAGTATAGCCGAGGTGAGCCAGTCGCCTGGCTTCACCCAGGGCAGGACGATGTCGCTC
>NZ_JBMFKV010000135.1:0-5254 GCF_049971835.1 Pyrobaculum sp. | reverse complement strand
GTATATGGCTTTATAGCGTATCGACGGGGGGCTGTGTATTACATTTATAACGTTTGTTGAAAAATTCTATATATCGAAAGAGGGGGTTATATAGACTTTGTTAAAAGTTTTAGTGAAGTCTCCCCCGATACATAAAGTATATATTGACGCAGTTTACACACGCCGGAGAGACGGCGGGAAACACGCCGGATGTAAACAGCGCGCCGAAGTCCGGCTCTCACACAACGCCCATAACTCAAAAACGGCACCTCCACATACGGAAAACATTTAAATAATATAGCATTGGCACCTCCTTGTGTCTTTTTTGGAATTGGAAAACAAGGTAAAGGCTATTCTGTCGGGTGTTGATGTGGTTAGGGTAGCTTTTGAAGGGCCTAATCTCTGTATATATGTAAAGAAGCCTGCTGAAAGTGTGCTAGACATGATCGGCGAGGTGGCGAAGACGTTGAAGAAGCGCGTAGTTCTCAGAGCCGATGCGACTAGCAGGATGTCTGAGAAAAGCGCAGCTAAGGTAATTAAAGAGATTCTCGAAGACGTCGAAGATGTGGTTTTTGAAAGTAACGGCGATGTCTATATCTACCTTGCGCGTCCTCTGCGTGAGAGGGATATCAAGGGCGCGGCGCGTGAGATTTTTCTGAGGACTGGCTGGAGGGCTGTGATTGAGAGCGGGGTGCCTAGGGACAGGGTGAAGTTGCCTACGCATGAAATCGTGGGTGTGAGGCAGATTTTCCACAAGGCGTATGCGCAGAGGGCAGAGCTCATGGACTACCTCGCCAGGTATATCCACCAGGAGCCTGTGGTGAAGGAGGGGCCCATAACAGTGACTTTTCTCGGCGCAGCGATGGAGGTGGGGAGGAGCGCCGTTCTCGTGAGCACTACGGAGAGCAACGTCCTTCTCGACTGCGGCCTCAAGCCGGGGCAGTACGACGAGGACTTCCCGCTTCTCGACTTGGTGGATATCGACAAGCTCGACGCTGTTGTTCTCACCCACGCCCATATGGACCACGTGGGGTGCCTCCCGTTGCTGTTCAAATACGGCTACAGGGGGCCTGTCTACATGACCGACCCAACTAAGTACCAGGCCTTCATACTCCTCAGCGACTACGTGGAGCTCAAGGAGCGGGAGGGCCTCCAGCCCAGCTTCTCCATGGCCGACATAGAGGCTGTGATATACCACACCATTACGCTTGACTACGAGGAGGTGACTGACATAGCTCCCGACATTAAGCTGACTTTCTACGACGCTGGTCATGAAATAGGCTCGGCTATGGCCCACCTACACATAGGCAACGGCAGGTATAACATCCTCTACACGGGGGATTTCAAGTACGGGAAGACTAGGCTGTTGAACCGGGCGGTGAATAAGTTTAAGCGTGTGGAGATGCTCATAATGGAGTCTACCTACGGGGGGAAGGACGACGTGCAGCCCCCGCGGCTGGAGGCGGAAAATGCCTTGGCTAAACACGTCTCCGACACAGTCTCTAAGGGCGGCAAGGTGTTGATACCTGCCTTCAGCACCGGCAGGGGGCAGGAGATTCTATACATCCTGAACAAGATGATGGAGGGCGGGCTTGTGCCCCGGGTGCCCATCTACGTAGACGGCATGATTGTGGAGACGCTGAACGCGTACCTCATGTATCCGCACTACCTCAACCCCGAGGTTGCCGAGGAGATATACGGCGGCGTGAACCCCTTCACAACCTCGGGAAGCGTCGTCATCGTCGACCGCGCTAAGCGCGTCGAGGATAGGATAAACCAAGTGGCTAAGATCGCGCAGAGCGAGGAGCCTGCGGTTATAATAGCGCCGCACGGCATGTTAAACGGCGGGCCTGTGCTGGACTACTTCGCCCAGCTAGCCTACGACGAGAGGAATAAGCTGATCTTCGTCTCGTACCAAGCGGAGGGCACGCTGGGCCGGAGGATTCTGAACGGGGAGAGGGAGTTTGTCGTTAGGAGCTTGGTGGGGGGCGAGTCTAAAGTCGACATGAGGATGGAGGTGGCTTCTATACCTGGGTTCTCGGGGCACAGCGATAGGAGGGAGCTTATGAAATACGTCGAGCATATGGAGCCTAAGCCTAAGAAGATTGTGCTTATACATGGGGAGCCTTCTAAGATAATCAGCTTGGCCACATCTATAGAGTTGAAGTACAAAATCACCACTGTTATACCGAAGGTGGGGGAGAGGATCAGGGCGTTGTGACTCTTACCAAGAGAGTCGCCACCTTAGGCCCCTCCACCGACTCGCTACCGCCTGACGAGTTTGAGAAGCTCCTTGACTTAGTAGACGGCGTCAGGATTAACCTCGCCCACGCCACTCTCGACGAGGTTAAGACAAGGATAAACGCAGTGAGGACC
The DNA here is from genome assembly GCF_049971835.1 of Pyrobaculum sp. Taxonomy (NCBI): domain Archaea; kingdom Thermoproteati; phylum Thermoproteota; class Thermoprotei; order Thermoproteales; family Thermoproteaceae; genus Pyrobaculum; species Pyrobaculum sp. Next base: position 2,899 of record NZ_JBMFKV010000135.1, on the reverse strand, counting down.
TACGAGAGGAGCCGCAACCGGCCACTTGCCGTCATTGTGGATCTCAAAGGCCCAGGCGTGAGGGTGGGAAACACGGAGCCTATTAACATAAAAGAGGGGGATAGGGTAGTTTTCAGACTTAGCCCGAAGTCAGACGGCTCTTACGTCCCCGTGGTGGCCAAGACGTTTTTCCAGATAGTCGAGCCTGGCGACGCCATCTTGATGTTAGATGGCAAGCTAAGGCTTAGGGTAACCGAGGCGGGTCCGGACGTGGTGATCTCTGTGGCGGAGTCAAGCGGAGTTGTGACTAGTGGGAAGGCTGTAGTGGTTGAGGGGAAGGATTACGACATCCCCACCCCCGCAGAGGAGGATGTGGAGATCTTGAAGGCGATCTCCGTAGTTAGAGAAGAGATCGATTACGTCTCTGCTAGCCTTGTGAGGAGTTGTGGAGATGTGCAACGTCTAAAATCCCTCCTCAGGGAGCTTGGGTTCGATAGCTACCTAGTGGTGAAGATAGAGACTAGGGGGGCAGTTGAAAAGTTGGGGGAGCTCACGGAGTGTAGCGATTACGTAGTGGTGGCTAGAGGCGATTTAGGTCTGCATTATGGACTCGACGCCTTACCCACAATACAGAGGAGGGTAGTACACACCTCGCTTAGACACGGCAAGCCGGTTGCCGTGGCTACCCAACTTCTAGACTCTGTGCAGTACTCGCCGACCCCCACGAGGGCTGAGGTTAACGACGTGTTCACCACGGCGTCTATGGGCGTAGATAGCCTCTGGCTTACCAACGAGACTGCAAGCGGCAGATACCCCCTGGCAGCCGCCAGTTGGCTCTCAAAGATACTATCGACAGTGGAGTACCAAATCACAGAGCTCGCCCAGCCCCAGGACGCTAGGGATCGCTTCGCCAAGGGCCTCGTGGAGCTCGCCGAAGATCTCGGGGCCAATATACTCGTTTTTAGCAGGAGCGGCACATTGGCGAAGAGAATAGCGAAGTTTAGACCTCTCGGCACAGTCTACGTGGGGACGCCGAATGTTAGAGTTGCCCGCGCCCTCTCTATAATATGGGCCTTGGAGCCGCTACACATACCTGTCGAGAGTTATGAGGAGGGACTTGAGAGACTTATCTCGCTGAGGGGCTCAGCCCCCTTCGTAGCCACTTATGGAATTAGAGGGGGGACTCATATGGTGAAGATAAGGCTCCCCTAGCGGTAGAATAGAATGCTGGCGTATCCAACAGTTTCCTCTCTATAGCCGCTGGTGTCTCCCGAAGTGGCGTGTTTCAGCAAAGTGGCGTTTAGATAGCCGAGCTCCTTGGCGGCTACGATAAGGACGCCTATAGGCCCCAGGCCGCATATTGAGATGTCGAACTTAGACGCGACTTCGAATAGACTCGCCTCGTCTAGTTTCAAAATCTTGCTAATAGCCATCTCGTCCTTCCGCATCGTCACGTCGTGGGGCTCGTAGTGGTTAAAATCGCTACTTGCGATTACATACGCCCTTCTGCCGTACTCTCTCAACGCCTTGGCTATTGCAACCCCCAGCTCTCTTGATGTGGAAAGCGTCTGTCTCCAAATGGTGATCGGGACTATTTTAACGTCGCCGAAGTAGTATTGTATGAAGGGCATCTGCACCTCTAACGAGTGCTCCTTGGCAAAGGCGTAGAAGTCGTCCTCCAGCTCTTTGTAATGCGAGGCGATAAGCCCGGCTAGCTCCTCGTCTATTTCAAGCCGCCCCAGGGGGGTCTCCCAGACACCTGACTTCATAATCGCCACGGGGGCGCCTATTCCGTAGTGATTGGGGCCCACAACGACGAAGGCGTCTGGCTTCCCGAAGCCGGCTAGGTAGGAATATAGCCAAGCGGCCACGGGCCCCGAGTACATATAGCCAGCGTGGGGAGCCACGCCCCCCAGGGCCTCGGCGCCGAGCTTAGGCATTTGGAGAGCCTTCGGCCCCAGCTCGTGCTTCACCGCCCAGTCTATTTGTTGCAACAACTCCTCGCGTTCCGACTCGTAGAAATAGCCGGCGACCGCCGGCTTTCTGACCCGCATTACGTCTGTACAAGCCGCGTCTCGAACTCCTCGGGCGGCACCGGGAGGTCTTGATCGGGTTTCAACTCGCCCCTCTCCCTCAGCACCTGCCTAGCAAGTACCCAGAATATCAAGGCGAGGCTTTTCCTACCCTTGTTATTACACGGTATCATAAAGTCGATGTACTGGTGCGGGGTGTCGGTGTCTACGAGGGCAACCACCGGGATTCCCATCTTGGCGGCCTCGCTAACCGCCTGCGCGTCCAGCTTAGGATCGACCACGAAGAGTAGGTCAACTTCTTGGTAGTGGGGCAGATTTGGGTTTGTCAATGTACCCGGTATGAATCTACCAGTAAGCGCTCTGCAACCAACAAATTTACAAAACATCTGCACCGGCTTAAAGCCGTAGGGCCTCGTGGTGTGGACTAAGATTCTGTCTGGCGGGTACCTGGCAATTAACTTGGCCGCTATTTTTAACCGCTCGTCTATTTTCTTAATGTCAAATATCCTCAACCCGTCGGGCCTCACCGCGAATATGAAGCCTCTATCTTCGAGGTATTTATTAGACAGCCGCGTGCCCAGCCTCACGCCGGCGCTTAGATACTTCTCAAGCGGGACTAAATACTCATACTGCATTTCCTCCGACATACAAGAGCGCGCTAATTATGGGTTAATAAGCTTTTACCGTGAAAGAGAAACCTTGAGCTTTGTGTTCCCTATCCTAACCAGAGCCCCTCCGCCGACGTTCTCCACCTTAACCTGGCGCTCCCTCCCCCCCTCTATTAGGTACGTACCGTTGCTACTACCCAGATCCTCTACAACTACCCCATTAGAAGTTACTATAAGCCTCAGATGCCTCCGCGACACCGCTGGGTCGGGCACCACGAC
>NZ_JBMFKV010000134.1:0-5290 GCF_049971835.1 Pyrobaculum sp. | reverse complement strand
CTACAAGCTATGCACACCCGTTAGATGCCTAGAAGTCAGGGTAGTAGAAACATTCGGTGAGGTAGCGGGCGGTAGAACAATCCCCACGACGCCCCGCGGCGCCTCATGCTGGGGGTGGCCCCTGCCCACCACCCAATTCCTCAGCTGTAGAGACCGGCTCTACTTCTCAACACCTCACTGCGGCGGGAGGTGGATGCGCATAAGAGGCGAGGTGAAGGGGAGGCAGAAAGAGGTCTGGCTGTGTGGTTGCCGCTAGGCGCAGTTGCGTCCACGAATCGCCCGCAGATGGCAATGGAGCTTACAGATCGCCCCGTGAAAGTAGCGGCGGTGCCCTCTTACCAGAATACCCGGGGTAAGGGGGGCCTGCGGCATGTGACGTCGTCGAGCTGGCCGCTAGTAGGGCAGTGAGATGTATAACTATTTAAATAGTGCGTGGGTGGAGTTATGGATTTGTTGAGAGTTGGCGTGTTCCTTCTGGGGGTGGCGGCTCTGATTGTGGCTGTGATTGGCCTTATGATCTACTTGGAGAGGCCGAGGCCGGGCCCCGAGCCGCCTTTCTACGCCTACTGTGTGGATAAGTACGTCGTCGTGTCGGCTAACGCCGAGCTGAGGGGGGTGAAGGTCTACGAGCCGGGCGGCGCCGTTTACTGCGTATTTGACCAAGTCAAGGCGGGCTCGGACGCGGTCTGCCGCGTGGGCAACGGCACCCTGTACGTGGTGGAGTGGGGTGGCTACTCCAAGGCCGTGCAGTGCGCCCCGCCCCCGCCTCCGAGGACAGCCACAGATTAATGTTATAAACCTGCCGCCTCGATCCGCCATGCTGAGAGTAGAGCTACAAGGCCCCGTGGCGAGGCTGGTGTATCAACGCGGCGAGAGAGAGGCCGTGGCAATTGGTCCGCTCGCCGACCTCCCCACCCTCCTAGGCCTCTTCGTCGCCCAGATGGCCAGGGAGGGCTTCACCCCAGATGAAATATGCCAGGCGGTTAAAGAGGTTTTGGAGAAGGTAGGGAAAAAACCCTAGGACCTTACCCGAGTCTCGCCCTGCTTGGGCCTCCTAGCAAGCACAGCAAGCACCGCCGCCCCAATCGCCGCGATTATTACCAGCGCGGCTACCTCAATCGGGAAGCCGGGCTGAGGCGCCTGCGGCGCGGCGGGCGCAGGTGTGGCTGGCGGCGCGGTTGCAGTCGGGGACGCCGCGGACGGCGGAGGCGCGGCGGTTGGCTGCGGCGTGGCGATCGGCGTGGTGGTGGCGGGCTGGGTTGTTGTGGCTGTCTGCGTTACTGGGGCGGTAGTGGCCGTGGGGGTCTGGGTTGGTGGCCGTGGGTGTTGGGGTTGGTGTGGCGGTGGGGGTGGTTGTGGCTGGCGTGGTGGCTTGGCCTATCTGTATGGTGGTGGGCTGGCCGCCGGGGGCGAGTATCTGGAGGGCCGTGGGCTTCTGGTAGGTGAATTTGTAGATGTAGACTGGCTTCTCCTCGAAGTAGGAGCCGAGGACTCTCTGGCCGTTGACCAATAGGAAGGGCACGCCGACGTTGGGGTCGTCTGCGGAGATTGTGACCGTCACCAGGTCGCCGGGGGTTGGGCTTCTGGGGAGCACCTTCTCCACCTTGACCGCAGGGGCCGGGGCGTAGTCGCCTATGGCGATCCACACCGGCCTGCCGGAGAGCTTAATGGTGTATCTCGTGTACTTCCCCAGGGGGTGTCTCTGCACCTTCACCAGCTGGGCGGAGCCGTTGAGCACCTTCAGCCCCGAGTAGTCGCCCGGGAGGTCGATGGTGATCTCGCCCGGCGCCAGGTCGCTGTCTATGTAGAGCTGAGCCGCCTTGGAGCCCCAGGTCAAGACGGCGAAGTTCTTGTAGGTCCACACCTCTCTGCCGATTTCCACGCGGCCGTCGGGGTAGACGACGTATGACCTGTAGCCGTGGGAGGTGTCTATGGAGCCGCCGAGGGTCCTCGTGGTGACGAAGTACGTGCCGTTTATCACAATGGTGGAGTTGCCGCTGTGGACGTGGCCGGACATCACCAGCGCCACTCTGTACTTGATGGTCAGCTCTAGGAACTTCTCGTAGGCGGGTCTGTTCTGGAGGTAGCTGGTGTAGACGATGTAGTACTGGCCCCTGCCGGTGGGGTCTCTGTTTAGGCGGTCGACGTCCTGCGGCCCTCTGTATGTCTCCACTATGTAGGAGTCGGCTTTGTAAAACGGCGGGAGGTGCACGAGGACTATCTTCACCTTGTCTGGGTACCTCTTCAACACGTCTTCATAAAACTTGACGACGGAGTCGGTGAGGTAGCCGTCGAAGCCGCTGTCGAGGCCGATTATTAGGTAGGGCCCGACGACTCTGTACCACACCGGCGGGCCTTGGAACTTCCTGTAGTTTACCAGGGGGTCGTCGCCCGCGTGGTCGTGGTTGCCGGGGATGGCGAATATGGGCTTGGTTGCGGTGGAGGCGTACCTAGCGAAGAGCATGTGGTGCCACGGCTGGCCCCCCACGTCAGCCTGGTCGCCGGTGGCGAAGACCACGTCGAAGGGCCCGCCGTTGGCCACTACCATGGCGTGGATGAGGCGGTAAACCGAGGCCATGTCCAGCTCCACTCCCACGTGCTCGTCGGTGATTTGGAGAATCCTAAGCGGCCCCGTGACGTTGCCCACCCAGACAGCCTTCGGCTCGTAGAGCTCCCCGCCGTTTATCACCACGTCGTACAGCCCGAGCGGCGTGTCCGCAGGCACCGCCGCCGTGATTACGTTGCCGGAGGTCTTGAATGTGAGGGCTATGGGCTTGTCTAGCCCAGGCGCCGCCAGCGCCACGCTGTTCACCGCGACCGGCGAGTCGAGGGTGATGTTGAAAGTGCCCCCGGGCGTGACGTACGCGGGGACGGCCCACCGGGGGTCGACGATGGAGGCCGCTAGGGCCAGGGAGGCGGCGAGGAGGAAAAAGAGTAGCCTCATTACCTCTTCCTAATGGCCAGAGCCGCGGCGGCTATGGCGAATATCAACGCCAGCGCCGTCCCGACGAAAGCCACGGTGCGGGCGTTGGAGGCCTCGGCCATCGCCGCGTTTAGTTGCTGGCTGAGCTGATCCACCTTCTGGCTCAGCGCCGAGACTTGGCCGCTCACGGTGTTTATCTGACCCGCCACGCCGCCTATCTGGTTGCCCAGTTGAGCGACGGTGTTCTTAAGCGACCCCACGTCGCTCTGCACCCCGCCGACTGCGCCCTTCACCGCCGCCATGTCTCCCTTCACAGCCTGGAGATCGCCCGACAGAGAGGCTATGCTGTTGGTCAGCTGGGCCAGGGCCTGGCTCTGGGCAACCATGGTGGAGAGCTCTCTGTAGTTGCCTGTGGCCCACAGCATGAGGTTTCTGAAGAACCTCGGCCCCTCAAGCGCCACGCCGTAGTAGGCGGGCGCCACCATGGGCTCGTAGCCGCCGTAGGGCGTCTCGCCGGAGAGTATCAACACGCTGTTGCTAGGCATAAACTCGACAGCCATTAGGGCAAAGACGCCGCGGTCCCCGGCTTTGTGTGCCTTGCCGTCTCTCCCCTTCTTGTCGGCGGAGGTTCTGTGCTCCACAATGACGCCGTTTTCCGTCGTCCTCGCAATTACAAAAATGTTGTTGTAGTACTTCGAGACCGCTGGGCTGTTGGCGGGGACCCACGTCCCGTTGGGCAACACTACTGCGATGACTCCGGGGCCGTGGAAGAGCACCCTCTGCGCCATGAAGCCGAGAAACGCCAGCTGAGGCGGCGGATCTACAACGCCGACCACTCTGTAGCCGGCCCTCGCGTTGTGTTTAGAATCCTCCACAGAGACGTAGTCGAGGCGGATGTGGGCCCCGAGGTACTCAGCCACGTCGTTACACGCCGCCTGCGACTCCTCAGAGCCCTGCGCCGGGTAGTCGGAATCGGCGGCGCACCAGAGCACCTTCCCCCCGGACTCGAACCACTTCTTCAAAGCCGCCAGCTCTGCGTCTGACAGCGTCTTAGGCGGCTGGCCCAGTATGATAACCTTGAACTGGGTTAGATCCACCGTGGAGAGGTCACCCCTGATAATTGTAGCCATCTTCGTGACGTTGAGCCTACTGATTAACGGATCAACGGAGGTCCCCGGCGGCACCAAGATGTAGAGGCTTGCGAAGTCAGAAATCGCCAGCGGGTTCGCCGTGGAGTTCACCCAGAAGTCAAGCCCCTTGGAGGCCTCTCCGTGGGCTAGGTCTACCAAAATAGGCGTGTTTATTTGCTGGGCCGCCGCGAGGGCGGCCACGAGGACCGCCAACAGGAGTTTCGACCGCATGGCACAACTTTCAATCATTTTTAAATGTCTAATTCGTATGAATCCCCGCCAGCTAACATTTAAATAGAGGCAGTAGTTACGCCATGCGAACCGGGTTAGTAGCTGGCGCACTAGCCGCGGCGGTCGTAATCGCCCTGGTCGCCCTCTACCTCGCCACCCAGCCCCCCGCAACCCCTCCACCCACCACCACAAGCACCCCTACGACGCCGCCATCTCCAACCACTACGCCGACGGCGACGCCCAGCCCCACGACGACCTCCCAGCCGCCGACCACCACCTCCCCCACAGCCACCACGTCGCCAACCGCCACCACCCCAACGACAACCCCGACTGCGGCGCCTACCTGCGACAGGCTTGTGGTGGTGACTAGGCACCCCACCGACATCCTCGACGCGGCGAGGACGCTGTTTCTCAAAAGCGACGTGGCGAAGAAATACGGAATAAAGGACGTGGTTTTTAGACCCATCGCCGCGGCGCAGTGGAGGCCTCTTATAGAGCAGGGGCAGGCCGACGTGGCGTGGGGCGGAGGCCCCACTCTCTTCGACTCGCTCTATAAAGATGGGTTGTTGCTCCCCCTGGAGGGCGACGAGGTTAAGGCCGCGCTGGCCCAGATACCCAAGACCATCGCGGGTATGCCCATGATGCGGACGGGGGCAGACGGGAAGGTGTACTGGGTTGCGTGGGCCATCTCCAGCTTCGGCATCACAATAAACACAAAGGTCCTAAAGGCCGCCGGGGTGCCCGAGCCCAAGACGTGGTCGGACCTCGCCTCCTTCGACTACGGCAGGGCCGTGCTGATGGGGATGCCGGTGACGGGGGTGGCGCGGTTTACAGAGTCTACCAGCCACACGAGGATTGCCGAGATCATCCTCCAGGCCTACGGCTGGGACGACGGGTGGAGGGTGATTACCCTCACTGCGGCTAATGGGAAGATCTTCGGCGGTAGCGAGGCGGTTAGAGACGCCGTAATTGCGGGGGATATCGGGGCTGGCTGGACGATTGACTT
>NZ_JBMFKV010000133.1:0-5317 GCF_049971835.1 Pyrobaculum sp. | reverse complement strand
GGGGCGCGTGACGGCGGAGGCGCGGAGGATTGTAAACCGGGTTCTGCGGGGGAACGTGCCGCAACCGTACTACGGGGGGAGTACAGGTTGAGGAAGCCGAGGGAGGGCGGCCCACTTTCATACACCGCGTCCCTGGCCTCCACATCTTGGACTTCGACATACGGGTAGACGGCAGGCCGGCCCCGGCTATAATCACCTCTATTGTGCTCTACGCTGTTAATAACTACGACTTGTTGAAGAAGGCGGGCTCCGGCGTCTACTTCTACGTGCCTAAGGTGCAGACCGCCGACGAGGCTTTGGTTGTGGAGAAGATCCTCCGCCGTGTGGAGGACAGGCTGGGGCTGAGGCGCGGCGAGTTAAAAATCGCGATGCTGTACGAAGAGGCTAGGGCCGGCCTGCACCTGCCGGTCATCTTCTGGATTTGGAGGGAGAGATTTGTGAAGAGCAACAACGGGCGCTGGGACTACCTGGGCTCCCTGATAGAGATGTGGAGGGATGAGGCAGTGTACCCCGACCCCCAGAACATCACCATGACGCACCCCATCATGATGGCGTATCAGAAGTACAACGCCCTTATGTGCCTAATGGCGGGCCTCGGCAGAGACGGGAGGCTAAACGCCGGGCCTGTGGGCGGCATGGCCGCGGTGATGCAGTACAGGCCGGACGACCCCTACCAGAGAAACCGCTTTAACGCCAGGGCGCTTAGGGCCATATGGCTGGACAAGCTTAGGGAGAGGCTTATAGGCCTCATCTTCTACACAGAGGAGCTCGTCAAAAAGGTGGCTCTGAAAGATATACTAGAGGGCAAGGTGAGGGGGAGGCTGTACAACCTGTTCCGCCAGAGCTGGGTGGCGACCCCCGAGGAGTCTTACGTCAAGGCTGGGAACGAGCCGCTGAGGGCTAGTCTAGAGGAGCTACAGGCCATGATAAACAGGCCGGTTAAATACGTCGAGGTGGACGGCGTTAAGATACCGGCTGTCGACAGCGGGTTGACGGAGCAGGAGAGGGCCCTCTTCCAGAGGCTGGGTCTCATAGACGAGGCTGGCAACATAACGCCCTTGGTTATACGCCCCGACATGCTGGACACTCCGGAGAAGCTTTTCAACAACCCAGAGCTGTGGGGCGGGAGGGATCTGTGGACTGCCCTATATGAGCCGCCTAAGGGCGACATCACGGCCGAGCACATCCAGCACGCCTTCTACATGGCGGCTAACTACGGCTTCCAGCTCCTCAACGGCAACCTAGCCGCCGCCATAGACGACTACGAGCTCGGCCAGAGGTTTATGAACGACCTCGCCACCTGCCGCATATTCTCCACCTGGCTGTGGACTGTCCTCCGCCACAAAGCCGCCGTTACGAAAGACGGCGCGTTTAAGGGGCCTGGGAGGACTAGCCTCGGAGTCATACCGGCCGAGGACCGGGTCAAGATACCCGCCGGCACGCGCTTCACCGAGGAGCTGTTTGACAAGCTGTGGGATCTCCACATGGAGTGGACCTACGCCTTCTACGACGACCTCGACCGCATAGCCGCAGAACGCGTGCTGGGCCGCTTCGCCGGGGATGTCAAGAAGATACTAGCCGAGGCATACAGGGCTGGGCCGTTTAGATACTTATCGCCTAGGGAGGCGGCGAAGAGAGTCGCAGAGGCGGTGCGTATTGACGAGGTGGAGAGGGCCGTGGTGGAGAACCAGCCGAGGTTTGACAGATCCTTCGCCTCTGTGATTATGGAGATACTAAAGGCAAAGCTGAAGTCCTCCATATATTTACAACACAGCGGCAGGCTGATAATGGCGCTGTCGCCGCTACCAGATGAAGAAAGAGACCTCGTGCTCAGGGCGCTGTTCACACCTAGAGAGGAGGTAGAGAGAATGGTCAAGGATGGCAGGTTAAAGCCCTCTGTCCTCGAGCTATATGACTCCATACACGACATTAGATAATATATATAAGAGGTGGTTTAGTATCGCCATGGAGTCGTCCACTAGCTGGATTTTTTCACTACGTAGCTTAGTTCTGTCTTCTCTCAGGGATAGAGGCCTTCCGATCCCCGTCGACAGAGAGATCTGTAGCGGGTGGCAACGGGGGCTCCCCTCCGGCCCCAGGGAGACGATGTTGTACACGTCCTGTATGTATCAAATGACTCCGGTGATTCAGAAAGCTGTGGAGAATTTGGAGAAATTCGGCGCGACGCGGGGAGGCGCCGCGGCTAAGGTGGCCGCCGTCGCGGCGAGGTATTTCGGCGGCTTCGTCCTGAGGCCAGATAAGGAGCATCTGGAAAGGGCGTACAGCATTCTGAGAAATATCTACAACATGCTTAGGAAGAGCAACGTAGAGGTTGGCTTACTGCCCGACGAGCCCTACTCCGGGGCTCTGCTCTACGAGCTTGGATTCGTGGAGGACTTCGCCAGCTACGCCGCCGAGGTTTATAAATACTTCAAGGAGAGGGGGGTGCGCCGGGTTATTACCGTGGATCCACATACTCAATACGTGTTGGAGAAGATCTACCCCCAGTACGTGCCGGAGTTTGATTTAGATGTGCGTAGCTACCTTGAATATATAGACGTGTCGAGAGTCAAGGTGAAGATAAGTGGTTTTGCAATACACGACTCGTGCCTCTACGCGAGGTTCCTCGGGAAGTACGACTTAGTTAGGAGGATACTCGCCGGGGGCAACCCCGTGGAGGATCCCTACGTCACCGGGAGGGAGACTTCTGGGTGTTGTGGAGGGCCAGCTGAGTCTATCAACCCGCAACTCGCCACGAAAATTGCGCTGGGGAGGGCCAAAAAGCTCGCGGGGCTCTCCAGAACTGTTGTATCGGCCTGCCCGATATGCCTCGCCAACCTATCCAGGACCGGGATCGTGGAGGTGAGAGACCTCGCCGAGGTTGTGGAGCTATGAGTTGGGAAGTGGCTATCGAGCGGGCCAAGTCATCCATTGTGCCGAGGACGTACGACGTTTTGAAGAGATATCCCTACCTCCAGGAAATCAGGAGACAGGTTAGAGAGGCTAAGGAGGAGGTAGTAAAGAACCTCGACCACTACATCGAGGAGACTAGAAAGGCGGTGGAGAGGATAGGAGGCCGCTTTTACCTCGCCGGCTCAGCCCAGGAGGCCACCGAAATTGCGGCGAAGATCGTGGGAAGCGGAAAAGTCGTGGTTATGAGCAAGAACAACGTCGCAGAGGAGACTAAGCTACGTGAGAGGCTCGAGGCCGCTGGGAACGAGGTCTGGGAGACAGACCTGGGGGCGTTTCTTGTGCAGATCGCCGGGGACGAGCCGTCCCACATACTGGCACCCGCTGTGCATCTCACCAAGGAGAGGATTGCCCAAGTGCTGAGGGAGAGGCTGGGCATGGCGGTGCCCCCCGACGCCGTTGAGATAGCGGCGCGGGTCAGGGAGTTTCTCCGGGATAAGTTCATCAAGGCGGATGTGGGCATCACAGGCGCCAACGCAATTGCGGCCGACACAGGCGCCGTGGTGCTGGTGGAGAACGAGGGCAACATTAGAATGACCTCCGTCCTCCCGCCGGTCCACATAGTTTACGACGGGGTTGACAAAATCGTGCCGACTCTCGTAGTCGCCCAGCTGACGGCCGACCTCCAGTCGGCGTATGCAGGCCTGTACCCGCCGACGTACATTAACATATCCGCCGGCCCCAGCTCAACCGCCGATATAGAGATGACCAGAGTCTCGCCGGCGCAGGGGCCGAGGGAGTACCACATGGTGCTTGTGGACAACGGCAGGAGGGCCGCCGCCCGCGACCCCGTCCTCTGGGAGGCGTTGCTGTGCATAAGATGCGGCCGTTGCCACCTCCACTGCCCCGTCTACTGGGCCCTCGGGAAGGAGTTTGGAAAGCCGCCCTACACCGGCCCCATGGGCGTGATGTGGACAGCGGTGACCCGCGGGGTGAAGGAGGCTGGCCCCCACGCGTTGAAATGCGTCCACGCCGGAAACTGCAGAGAGGTGTGCCCTATGGGCATAGACATCCCCAAAGTAATCCACGAAGTTAGGAAGAGGTATCTGAAGCTACTCCCAGCGGCCTCCCAATAAGTCTTTAAAACATCTACCCGAGGAAGATAGGCAACCCCCTTGGATCGCCTCGTCAAATCTCTCTGGTGCAATAGGTTGAGTCTCCAAAAGGCTGATTACTGCGTCTTGGGGTAGTCGAAGTAATTCACAGCGAGTTAACCGCTGGGCGGTAGCTCCATCCCTCTGGTGCTGTCAGTGGTGGGTTTGTGGACACAGCAGGTTCAATACGGCTACGTGCTGGCCTAGTCTAGCTACTATGGTCAACACCGTGGCGTGGTGGAGAAGTGGAAAAAGCACGGTTTTACCTCCCTTACCGTGTCTTGAGGAGCTTTATGAATTCTCTCATCCAAGCCGGGTTGTCGGGCCAGGCCCTGGAGGTCACCAGGTTGCCATCTACCACAACCTCCTGGTCTACCCATGTCCCCCCGTTGTTTTCCACCTCAGGCCTTACTGCGATGTAGCTCGTCATTTTTCTACCTTTTACGACGCCGGCGGCGGCGAGTATGAGAGGGCCGTGGCATATTGCGGCCACGGGCTTGTTTCTTTCAAAGAAGTGTCTAACAATTCTCTTCACGTCTTCGCTGGCGGCGACTCTCACGTATTCAGGCATCCTGCCGCCCGGTATCACAAGGCCGTCGTATTCCTCTGGCTTCACATCTGATAGGGGCTTCTCTACCCATGGGAAGTTGTAGCCGGGCTTCTCCGTGTATGTTTCCCAGCCCTGCTCAAAGTCGTGCACCACTGTCTTCAGAGTCTTTTTGCTTGGAGCCGCGACATGGACCTCAAACCCCTCCTCCTTGAGCCGGAAGTAGGGGTAGAAGATTTCAAGCGCCTCTACGGCATCGCCGCCTATAATTAATACCTTCTTTGCCATGATACAGGCTCTGTAGGTCTATTTATATGTTAATAGAGGTGGCAGGCGACGAATCTGCCGTTTTTAACCTCTCTCAGCGCTGGCTCCTCGCGGTCACATTTCCCTTTTATTGCCACTGGGCAACGTGGGTAGAACCTACAGCCCGGTGGCGGGTTTATGGGGCTCGGGGGCTCGCCCTGGAGGAGTATCACCTTCCTACTCCTAGCCGCCTTGGGGTCTGGGACGGGTAGCGCAGATATGAGGGCTTGGGTGTAGGGGTGCAGCGGTTCTTTTATCACGGCGTCTGCGGGGCCTAGCTCTACGATTTTGCCCATGTACATAACAGCGATCCTGTCGCTCATGTACCTCACCGCGCCAATGTCGTGGCAGATAAATAGATAGGTAAACCGGATCTTTATCGTTACTTTTATTTATCGCG
>NZ_JBMFKV010000132.1:0-5322 GCF_049971835.1 Pyrobaculum sp. | reverse complement strand
TCCCCATCGAGCTTAGCTAGCCTCCTCTGGCTGGGCCCGAAGAAGAGCATCTTTATGTCGTTGAATCTCTTGTTTAGATAGGAGCGGTATGCGAACATAAGGGCTATGTCGAACTTCTCGTCGTCTGACAGCACCACTACGGCTATTTTAACCATTAAAACGGCGGGTCTGCTATTTTTAAAAATTGTGTTCTAGCTAAGTTGGGCAAAAGTTATTAATGGGTACGTAATTGAGTTTTTATGTGGAGGGTTGCTATAACAATTGCCGGGCTTGACTCCGGCGGGGGGGCGGGGATCCACGCCGACGTTAAGACCTTCGCCGCGATGGGCGTCCACGGCGCGACGGCGCTGACGTGCGTAACGGCGCAGAATACCTACGAGGTTAGGGAGGTGCAGTGCCTCAGCCCGGCGATGGTGAGGGCCCAGATACTCGCCGTGTGGGACGACATGGGGATAGACGCCGGGAAAACCGGCATGCTGGGGACGAGGGAGATAATTGAGGAGGTGGCGTCTACAGTGGAGAAGCTGGGCTTCCCCCTGGTGGTGGACCCGGTGATGGTGGCCAAGTCCGGCGCGCCGCTGATATCCGACGACGCCGTCGACGTGTTGAAGAAGAGGCTGTTGCCGGTGGCTAAGGTGGCGACTCCCAACAGGCCCGAGGCGGAGAGGCTCACCGGCATGTCCATAGCCTCGGAGAAAGACGCCGAAAGGGCGGCGGAGTACATCCACAGGGAGTACGGGACTGAGGTGGTTATCGTAAAGGGCGGCCACCTCGCGGGCGGCGAGGCGGTGGACGTGGTGTACTACAGAGGCGCGATACACAAGTTCTCCACCCCCAGGCTGGACTCCAGGGCGACTCACGGCACCGGCTGCGCCTACTCCGCGGCCATCGCGGCGGGGCTGGCGAAGGGGCTTGACCCCCTGGAGGCTGTCAAGACGGCGAAGCAGTTTATCTACACCGCTATTAAATACGGAGTGGCCAGGGGCAAGGGCCACTGGGCGGTTAACCCCACCGCCTGGGTGGAGATACCCGCGGAGAGGTGGAGAGCTGTGGAGGAGCTGGGGGCCGCGCTTGAGCTGGTGAGGAGCAACGCGGAGAAGCTGGCCAAGGCCATCCCCGAGGTGCAGAGCAACCTCGGCTACGTAATCGACCCGCGCTACGCCCGGGACACGGGGGACGTGGCGGCGGTGCCTGGACGCATTGTGAACTACATGGGCGAGGCGAGGCCCTCCGGGCCGCCCACATTCGGAGCCAGTAGCCACATAGCCAGAAAAATCCTGGCCCTCACGTCGCGCGACCCCCGCGCCAGGTCGGCGATGAACATCCGCTACGACCCGGAGCTTGTGGAGAGGGCCAAGGCCCTCGGCTTCAAGATAGCGGTGGTGGACAGAAGGCGGGAGCCGGAGGAGGTGAAGAAGAGGGAGGGAGGCACCATGCAGTGGGTTGTGGAAGAGGCGCTGAGGCAGACAGGAGGGGCGGCCCCCGACTTGATTGTCGACTTGGGTGACTGGGGCAAGGAGCCGCAGATCACCGTCGTGGGGAGGACGCCCACGGAGGTGGTTGAAAAGGTGCTGAAGATCCTGTCCTGACAGCGCCGCCCAGCACGCCCACGCCACAGCTTTAAATCCTCGACTGTTGATTGATAAACATGTGGCGCACGGTTGCAATCGCCGTTGTAGCCGCGGCCGCCCTCGCCGGCCTGGTGTACCTAATCAACTTGGCGGCCCCCTCCGCCATTAAATACGCCGACAGCTACGACAAAGTCTTGGTGCTGGAGGTGAGCGCCAGCAACGTCCTTTTTGCAGACAGGGTCAGCGCGACCCTCCGAAATTTAAAAAACGGGAGCTTGGTGTATAGAGTGGAGTGCACCCGCCACTCTATCTACGGCGGGTTTAGATACGCCAGATTTCTCTGCAACGCCAGCGCGGTTGAGCCCGGGATATATGCGATAGAGATCAGCTGGCCGCTACACCTCGAAGGGACCGTGGTGGTGAGGTAGCTCACGGAATCCACACCCCGGCCTCTCTCAACACCTCTATAAACTCCTCCAGCCCCAGCCCCGAGAGTCTCTGCGAAAGCCGCAGATCGCCCGTCTCAATGAAGAGAACGACGGCCGCCCTGACCCTCGGCGGCAAGCTGTTTATAAAGCCCCAATTGGCCTCCCTCCTCCTCATCTCCCGGGCCTCCTCCTCACGCTCTACGTACCAGGCAGGTAGCGCCATATCCTCTCTAGATCTCTTCGCGGAAATTTATGTCTTGTCTCCCGTTCGTAAAGGAGGAAGTCGTCCCTACCCACGAGGCCCCGCCTCGCCAGCTCTCCCAAGACCTCAAGCGCCCTCCAAACCCTAGCCCTCGCGTAGAGGTGTTGCGACGCGTAGGCGGCGCCGTTCTCCGACAGCACAACATAGCCTCTGTCGCCAGCCACGGCGATGCAGTAAGCCTCTGGGTAGTCGAGCCGCCTCACAGGGTACCGGCCGCTCAGCTCCATTAGACGAAGCGCCTCCTCTCTGTAATTCGGCAACTCCGGAAACAGCGCAATTCTCCCCCGCGCCATGTTTTCGGACACCCACATCACCGTCCCCTCTGAGTGCAACTCGGCGAGCACAGGCTCCGGCACCCAAACAACCTCAAACACGTCAAATAATAAATCTCTCTTTCCAAATCTTGCCCAATCGATGAAGAAAGAGGCGTCGGCAATGGCGTTAGTTGACATGGGGGATGTTTGCCCTTATCCTCAGCTCGTTAAACTCCTCCATCTTCATCCCAGCTATTCTCGACGCCACGTATAAATCCCCGGTCTCGATGTAGTATACCAGCGCCGCCCTAAGCCGGGGAGGCAAGCTGTTTATAAAGTCCCAATTGGCCTCTCTCCTCCTCATCTCCCGGGCCTCCTCCTCGCGGGCGAGGATCTCCTCAATCTCCACGTATCTAAAGGCGTGCCGTCTTATAAGCTTTGTCTCTTAGGCTACGCCCCATTTCTGCTCTCCCGGCGTTCCGGGGCACGGGGTCCGGCGGGCGCCGAGGCGCGCGCGGGCGTGGCCGCCCGGAGGACTTTCGCCGCACACTCCGACAAGCTGATTAGCGTAGCCCCCCGCCATTGCTAGCTGGGAGGCGGGGCAGGCCTCAGTAAACACATCTCACATGAATCAGCCGAAGCAGGATATTCGCAGGATGCATCAGATATTTCCATGACTCAATCTGACTGCCTCAATCGGGGCGGACGGCTGTCGGCTCTACGTGGCGTTGCAGAATCTCGGCTTTTCTTTGCCTACGTTAGCTAGAGGGGATAGCCACAGCCAGTATAAAAATTAAATAATGATTTAGATGTGGCACGGCGTGGGAGAGCTGTCGCGTCAGTGGCTGAGGAGGAGGCTCGGCGTCTTTGACATATACGCCTTGGTGCACGCCGACACGCAGAGCACCTTCTACTTCCTAGCTGGATACGTGGCGCTGGCGGCCGGGCTTTGGGGATTTGTAGGGACTGTGTATGGCGTTGTGCTTATGGCGGCCATAGCGCTCACTTACGGAGAGATGGGCTCTCGCTTTCCTGAGACTGGCGGGTCCTATCTATACGTCAAGTACTCCTTCGGCGCCGCCGTTGCCTACCTCTCAACATGGTTGCTCGCCTTTGATCAAGTGGTGATGGTCGCCTACGGAACGATAGATGCGGCTAAGGCGGTGCTGAAGCTTCTCCACGGCGCCACCGGGGCGTTTGAAGTCTTATTAGCCCTCGTCTTCTCTGGCGTGCTCTTCCTCTTAGCTCTCCTGGGGATTAGGGAATCGGCCTCGTGGGGTAAGGCGGTCGCTGTTATGGATCTCACCCTCATGTTTTCTCTCATAGTAACAGCCCTCGCCACGAGCCCCTCGGCGCCCCCCTTTTTCAACTGGGGGGGCGTGGAGGCCGCAAACCTCTTCTTGGCCTTTTCCCTCCTCTCCAGAGGCTTTACCGGACTAGACGCCCTCGGGCAACTAGCAGGAGAGGCTCGGGAGCCGCTTGTACAAGTGCCCAAGGCTACTGTGCTTTTGATAACCATCGGCGCGCTGGGCGCCCTAGGCCTCATGGCCTCTATCATGTCGGCGCTGACGCCCCATGACTTAACGGACCCCGCCATAGCGCCGGTTCTGCTCGCAGAAAAGATACACCCAGTTTTGTACTACCTCGTCGCGGCTAATATCATCGCCGTCATGCTCACAGCGGCTCTTACAGGCTACATCGCCTTCTCCCGGCTGACCTACATTTTAGCAGACGAGGGCCACCTGCCCCCACACTTCTGGAGACTTCACAAAAGATTTAGAACCCCCCACATATCCCTTACAGTTGCATTCACCGCCTCCCTCCTACTAATATACGTAGGGGAGATAAAGATTATACTCGCAATATACGCCTTGGGTTCCCTCATTAACTACCTACTAGTAGCCCTCGCCCTGGCCAAAGCCTCGAGAAGCGGAACGCTACACGGCGCCTTCAGCACACCCCTCATCGCCGGGATCCCCCTCTCCGCGTGGATAGCCATGGCGCTGATACCCATCGGCATCGCCCTGACCCTGATAGAGAAGTACCCCTACCTCTGGGCGTGGGGCCTCTGGATAGCCGCAGGCTTAATACTGTACTACTACAGAAAGACAGCCGCTAGGAGCCGCCCCTAGCCACAAGCTCCGCCACCTTCCTCAAACCCCGCTCGATGTAAGGCACGCGGTCAGCCACGTCCTCCAGCGTAAGCCGCGCCTCGCGGAACCCCTCCACGTGCAGAAACCAGCCCTCAGCAAAAGCCAGCCTAAACTCCTCCCCCAGTGCCCCAGCCAGCTTTCTCACAGCCGAGAAGAAGATCCTCGCCTCCCACCTCCCCGCCCTCGCCGCCTCCCCGGCCTCTGGCAACCCCAAGACAACGGCCGCCGCCTTCACAGCCTCCTCCACAGCTTTGTACAGCTTCTCAGAGGCTTGCACCGGATCGCTCTGCGCCTTGCCCTCTTCTAAATACTTAAAGGCCATCTCTAAATGGATCCTCCCCTCTTCCGAAGGGTCAAGACTCAGAAGTGTAGCCAGCGTCCCTAGTGATAACATACTCCACATCTATCCCCCTCGCCTTAGCCTCCCCCGACGGCGCCCCCACGGCTACAGGAGGCTCCTGGCCCGCGCAGCGAGAAACGCTATTATCGTCTTGCCGTCCCTCACCTCGCCGCTCTCAATCATGCGGAGCACCTCCCCCGGCGTCTTGAAGACAACCTCCATATCCACCTCTCCGGGGTCCCTCTCCCCCACCCCCACGTACTCCAAGGCGTCGGTGAAGTAGAGCCTAATTAGCTCGTCGCTGAGGCCCGGGC
>NZ_JBMFKV010000131.1:0-5440 GCF_049971835.1 Pyrobaculum sp. | reverse complement strand
CTTGAGCACCGACTGGATAATCGCCCTGGCGTGTCTGCTCCTCCGAGGCCACGGGACTACGACGTAGATGTCGTCCATAGCTAAACGTCTAGTCTGCATAGCACTCACCCTCTGAGTCGCAACAAATCGTCCTCTCTTCGTTGCCGACGTCGAGGGAGACGCAACACCTCCCGTGTCTGCACCGAAGTGTGGCGAAGATGTGGGCGATCAGGTGGCCAAGCGCCTGCTGGTCTTCTTCAGTCTGTGTTTTCACCTTGAGGCGTTCGATGTACTCGGTCATGCCTTCTTTATTACCTCGAATTTTTTAGGATCACCCTTCAGAAGCGCCGCGACGTGTAGTACGAAGTTCAGCGTGACCGTAATGTGGCTGGCCACCGTGCCCAGTACGCCGTGTTTCCACCCCATGGCCCTCCCTATCGACACCCCTCTGGCTAGGAGCCACATGACCAGGGTCGCCCAGAGGAGCGGGTAGAGGTAGTCGGGGAACTTAACGATACCGAGGTGGTACAGGAAGATACCCAGCGTAGAAACAGTATATGTGTACAGGCCGAGGATCCAAGCCGCCAGTATCCTCAACCTGCTGGAGAGCGGCAGGAGGCCATAGAGGACGATACGGAGGTTCCCCCACATCCACCTCCTCCTCTGCTTAAAGGCGTCTCTGAGAGACAAGGGTGGCGTTATGTACACCTTCGCCGTTGAGTTGTACACCCTCCTAAAGCCTTTGTGTACGGCCTTGTGGAGGTAGAACAAATCCTCGCTCGATATGAGCTTCTGTCCACTCCTCCCGATGTCGCTTACGTCGTAGGACACGCTAAGGTCGACGCGGCTACTGATACACATGGCCTCCCCGTGCCCCCAGACGGGGCTGGAGATGTTCGTGAAGAGGTTGCACTGCGTGCCACACGCAACGCTCCTCTCGTAGTCTATCAGAGTGCCCAGCACCGTCACTGGCCTGGGCGTTATCGTGCCGATTACAATATCGGCGTCTACCGAGAGGCACTCCTCGACGAACTCCCTGCTCGGGATTGAGTCGTCGTCCCCCTGCAGGAGGACGTAGTTCGGGCTCAGCTCGCCCCTCTCCACCATCTCCTTCCTCAGACGCCTGGCGTATTCGAGGGCCCTCGCCTTGTACAGACACTCGCACTGGAAGCCCCTCGGGACCACGACAACTCTATCCGCCTCGTACCTGCTGGGGTCGTCGCCCTCTTCAATGACGACCCACGTCTCCACCGGGAAGCCGTACGACTTCACAGCTCTAAACGCTCTGTTCGTCGTCTCGGCGTTGCCCACCGTCGGTATCTGGAAGATGACCTTCTCCACCCTCCCCCTCCTCCCCAGCTTCCTGCGGCGGATGCGTCTCGCGATCTCCCCCCCAACTAGAGACGAGAAGTAGTAGATCGGCGACACCCACGCCGCGAGGACCAGGGCGTCTAGTACCACGGCCCCCCTCCGAGCTCTCTGTTGACTTCGGCCACGGCCTCCAGTAGACGTGGGCTGAGCCCGCGCTCTCTGTATGTACGGATCAGCGTGGCGAGATCCTTCGGCAGGCACTTCCCGCCGAAGGGGACTCCGAAGAAGTCAGCCCCGTACTTACTAACTCTCGGGTCCAGCTTGACCGCCTCGGCGATTCTGTGGGTATCCACCCCTAGGTGTTGGCACAGCTTGTGCACCTCGTTCCAGAAGCTGATTTGTGTCGCGAGGTACGCGTTGTTGACGAGCTTAATGAGCTCAGACTCTATAGGCCTGACCCGCACGACTGGCGCCCCTAGCGGTTTAAAGAGCTCTTCGTAGAAATCGCCGTGCTCCCTGCAACACTCGCCGATTACAATTTTGTGCGGCCTGAGGGCGTCCTCCCGCCAGCTCCTCTCCCGCAGAAACTCAGGGATGTGGCTCACCTTCAGCCCGAACTTAGCGCTGAGGGCGTCAACAGTGCCAGGCGGCGTTGTGGACCTGACAGCTATGCGGGGCACGTCTGCGACTAGAGCTACTGCTTCCCACACAGCCCACTCTGGTACGCAGACAAACGCCGCATCAACACCATCGGTCCTCAGGCCAATATTCACGCCTACTGGGTCGTCCTCAAACGCCTCCCTCCTCACGTCGTAGGCCCACACTTCGTGCCCCAGAGTCTTCAGCACGAGGGCGGTGGCGCGGCCTACGGTTCCGTAGCCGACGACCAGAAACCTCATAGCACCAACTCCCCGCGCGTGTAGTCTGTGGCCACCCGTACCGCCTCTGGTTGCGAGGTGGCGGCGCACCCCACAACCGCCCTCAAAATCTCGACGCTACGTTGAGTTAGCGTGAGCGTTTTCCGTACTACTCCCCTACCCTTGCCAATGGTAGATATAGAAGACTTTGACGCCACCGCTGAGCGTCTAACCACCATGTCAATTTAAAGTTTTTACCAGGTCCGTGTTACTCAACACACTTTGGGTTTACTACAGTTTTGAGGCGCCTTGGCAGTGGCGCGTATCTCGAAAAGTTTATGCCTCTCTGCTAGGCGGAGGTAGTCAAATATCAACAGAGAGCGCGTCGTATACTCCGGGTACTTCTCGTAGACGTAGGCGATGAGCTCCTCCAGAGGGGCCCTCGCCCACCTCCTCGCCGTTAGGTAGGCCAGTGGGCTCTTTAGAAGAGCCCGCCGCTCCGCCTTGCCAGCCATAGCCCGCCCCCTCTCGGTCAGGCTGTAGACCCTCACGGCGCCTGTATGCGCCCTCCCCTCCCTCGCCCGTTGCCCAGCCTCCACAGCGAGGGCCCCCTCTCCTACGAGCTTCTTCAGCGCGTCGCTCACCTCGTAGCTCCACGGCCCGTATTTGTACGGGAAGAAGTAGAGCTCCCACTCCCCCACCCGGTGCTCCTTCCACAAAATAAACATAACCTTCTGTATCCTCGTCGCGAGGGCCCTCCCGCTCAGCTTCACCACAAGCAGAATCCACTCGTCGATGCCCATATCTCTCAGAAAACTAGACAGGTTTATACTTTTCCACAACGCAAACACAGCAACACCACAAAACCCCAGCATGTAGAAATAAAGGCGATACAGCTCACCACGGCGTTCCACTACCCCATCTACACTCTTCCTGACTTAATGTCAGACAATCTTCCTGATTCAGGAAGTACGTACGACGCGAGGTCAAGAAGAATATAGATGGGATAGCTGAACGTCTACGCCAGGGCTCTCTCCACGGCTTCCTCCGGCGTCTCCGCAACCAGTGCGCCTAGTTTGGCCAGGGTCTCGAAGCCCAGGACCGCGTCCTTTGGGGCGCTATCTGGCGGCCTCAGAACCACGACGGGCCTCCCGAGCCTCCACGCGGTCCTCGCCGCGATTAGGGTCCCCCAGCCGCTCTGCCTGTACCTGGCATATGCTACTATTAGCGCCTTGGTCATGCCGACGGTTATCCAATTTCTCTCAGCTAAGGCGCGGCGGATGTCGGAGGCCTCCAGGCGCTCAGAGACAGCGGCTCCCCCCATGCCCACAAGCCGCCTAACCTCCCGCCTCAGGCGGCCTCTGGCGTACAGCGACGGCGGTACGCCCACGGTTACGCCACCTGCGGAGAGGGCGCCGTCGAGCGCCGCCTCGTCGACGCCTCTGGACAGCCCCGTCGCCACCGGCACGCCCCTCTGGGCCAGGAGGTGCCCCACCTCCCTGGCTAGCGAGATGCCATGTTCATCTGCGTCTCTGGCGCTGGCCACCGCCACAGCTGGCTCTCTCGGCAACGTCCTCCCCACTGCGTAGAGCCTCGGGGGGTTTGGGAGGAGGCGGAGGAGGCGGGGGTACTCCGGCGATTCGGCGTCTACGATCCTGATCCCGTAGCCCATGCCAGTCCGCGGCGTCTACCTCTCGGCGTACGGCGGCTACTGGTACGTCTACCTAGTGGGCAACCGCACTCTCTACAGCTTCTACACGGCGCACTTCTCCCCCCTGGCCCACGTAGTCCTCGCAGAGGCCCTCGCAGAGGCGGCCCGCAGACTGCGGAAGGCGCCGCCAGGAGAGGCAGGCGTCTTTATGCAACCGGCCGCTCGGCGGTTTTCTGTACCTGCGTTTTTTTCAACGTCTTGCCAACGCCATCTGCTAGCCCCCTCTACCAGCTTGTACGCGGTCACGCCTCCCTGCAACTCAAATATAACGGCCCGCTCGTCTACCCAGCAACACGCGCACTCCCACTTCTCGTGACGATCGCAGTATTTGAGACAGCGGCGCGGTATCCGTACAGTGGCATAGCCTAGCTGTTCAAGCGCCTTGAGCACCGACTGGATAACCGCCCTGGCGTGTCTGCTCTTCCGAGGCCACGGGACTACGACGTAGATGTCGTCCACGCTACTCCAAACACCTAGGGTTAATTACAGTTTTGAGGCGCCTTGGCAGTGGCGCGTAGCGCTGTGAGATGTAGTGCCTCGCTTCTAAGTATACCAACGCGTTTAGAATCCATATTGGCAATCGCGCAACCTCCCTTACATAGATGTACGCTTCCTTGAATCGCGCCCAGCGCTTAATTTGCTTGGCTAGCTTGAAGCCACTTTCTGTGACTTCGCACACGCGGTCTTCGTGCCACTCGACGCCTCCGCCGCGTCTGAGTACCTTGACTACTTTCCTGCGCTCGCATTTGATTAGGTTCGACAGCTCAAGCTCGCTGAGCGCCATCGCTATCTGCGGGCTGTGCGGCGCGAACTTGCCAGGCTCAAACGTCAGCCGCGAAAATGGCGGAACTTCTAAATATTTCAGCGCATACGCCATGCGCATTATCCGCAACGTGCTGACGGGGCTGTCCATGCACACCATAAGCAGAACCCACTCCCACAGCTCGATCTTATACAGCCTTCTGACAGTTGTGAGGAACCTCCTCAACTTCTCGCTCATACCCATTTATTCTGCATGTTCTTCCTCTAACCAGTAATAGCTACTATACTTGTACATCTTTACTGGCCTCCTCCCCGCCCTAAAGGGCGGGTTCCTCCAGGGCGGCTCATAGGCGCCCTCCTTCCCCGTCTGGCTCGCTGGCCAGAGGGGTCATGGGGCTGGCCCGGGCCAGCACGGCGATCCGTTGGAATGGATGGGGGGATTAGATCGGTGGGATTTATTGGTACAACTGTACGCTTTATTTGTGAGAGTCTGTCCATCAAACTCCTAATCTTAGCCCTAGCCTCCTCTACATCGATGCATGCATATACCCGTCTGAACTTCTTGATGCCTTTCCTCGTTAGCGATCCAGTTTTGTACAACTCGCCTCCAAAAACGTTTTCCATAAATCTGTAGAACAGCTTCCTAACCACCACGGAGCCTGTCACCCCTGCTTCATTAGAATTTACGCAGAGTCGCCTAGACTTTGCAGATTCAAAAATCTCAGCTAGACGTCTTATCACTGCGCCGATATTGTAACCTAAACTGCGGAAGGCGGCCGCATACACCTCCAAAACGTCTACCTCCCCCGCACACCAAACG
>NZ_JBMFKV010000130.1:0-5621 GCF_049971835.1 Pyrobaculum sp. | reverse complement strand
AGAGCCTCCCTCACCTCCTTCTCCAATGTGTCAAAGTTTATTACGGAGAGCGGTAGCTCAATCCTCACCATGACGGTGCTCTTCTCGCTCCACTGCGGCGTGTAGTCCACCACGCCTGAGTTCAGCAGTATCGAGTTGGGAATCCTCAGCTCGTAACCTGTGTCTAAAATGACTGTGGTGTAAAACAGCCCAATCTCCACGACGCGGCCTTTGTAGCCCGGCACTACGTAGTCAGGTGAGAAGTACTTGTAGGGGGGCAGTACGGCTAGCTGATAGGGGATACCTGTCGACGTTATTCTAACCATGTCGCCGACTGTGACAAATCTAGTGGCTAGGATCACCAACCCGGCGAAGAGGTTGCCGAGCACCGGCTGGAGGGCCAAGCCCAGCACGAGGCCCGTTACGGTGCCGCCCAGCAATGCCGCCTCAGCCCCAATTTTCCCCAGCGTAAATGCCACCAGTATCGAAAACAGGAAGCCGATGATCTTAATGACGTTGCCCACGGAAAACGCCCTCTCTCTAAGTGCAGGTTTAAGATGCAGAATCACGGCGTTGCCCAAGATGTTTGAAATAGCGACGCCCGCCGCAGAGGCAATCAACGCAATCAATACGCCGTATACGTCTGGGGTGATGCCTAGGTGAAACAAGTAGTCTGCAAACTTAATCGAGTAATAAACAGCGAAGCTTGTGACTACGACTCCCACCACCTTGCCCACAGCCGCCAGCCACACCCCCCTCTTGCTGGCCATGGCGCCGCTTGGAGACATAGAATTTAAACCTGATCCCCTGGGCCGACGCTCCCGGGCCGTCGTTAGCTACGTACCTGTGGGGATATTGTAGCTATTTGGGTTATATCCAGCCTGCGAGGTGTTTACAATGAGGAGAGCACTTCGTTTTTACGACATCGCCGCGGGCAGGAGCTTCTACTCCACCTCTTACAGAGTGGTGGAGGTGGAGATACGATACAGACGCGGCGTCGTTAAGAGGCAGATGGCTGTTGCCATATCCCCCTACACTGGCCATGAGTGCTACAGCTTCGCCCCTCGGAGGAGCGAGGTGAAGTCACTCCCCCTCACCCTATTCACTAAGGGGGGTAAAGTATAAATTAGCGGCTGTGCAAAGACGTGGGCTTGGGAGCAAAGGCGCTGGATACAAGGGGAAGGGGGATTCCCTTTAAGTTCTACACAGCGTACTACATTTCTCTCTACAGCAAGAGGAGGGCAAGGACCCTGCGCCAGCTTCTCCAGGGGATTAAGGACGCCGACGCCAACACCCTGTTCCACCACCTATTCCACACCATCAGGTCGAAGCACCTCATCCCCCGAGGTACACCAACGACTTCGCCCACTGGGTAGGCGACGAGGAGCTGGCCGCCGCCTTGTCAGACATATCCGGCGCAGAACCTGCGACGATCGAAGACATTAGGAAGGAGCTCGTAGCAGTGCTGGAGCCGCACGCAGACGAGAGAGCCGGCAAGTCGGAATTTGTATTCGTGGCTATGGAGCCCGTAGTGGTGGAGACTAGCTACGTGGCGCACACCCTCGCCGACTTTCTAGACCTCGTCGAGGCGGTGCCGGGGGAGTCCATAGTGTACCACTTCGTCACTAGGAGAGTGCTGGAGGACACGGGCCGCAACGACTTCTCCACATGGCTAGAGAAAAACTTCGGCCTTTCCGAAGTGGCCGAGGCTCTGTCCCGCATAGATCCGCTGATGTACAACAGCGAGGAGTCCCTAAGAGGCGACATACTGAAGACCCTCAAGAGGTACCTCCTGTGATGCTTGAAAAATACGCCCAGTTCGTCGGAGAAGATGAAATCGACGCCATTGTGAAGCTGGCCCAGAAGCTTGAAGACCTGTCCATACTCCACGTCAACTCAACCGCCGCGGGCGGGGGAGTGGCCGAGATACTAAACAGACTCATACCCTTGATGAGGGAGCTGGGGCTGAGAGCCGACTGGAAGGTGATAAGGGGGGACCAGGGATTCTTCTCAGCGACGAAGACCTTTCACAACGCCCTTCAGGGGATCACCTCGGCAGTGCCGGAGCACTACTACTTGGTATATGAAAAGTGGCAGTAGATAAACGCCAGCGAGCTAGACCTAGACTACGACGTGGTCTTCATCCACGACCCACAGCCAGCCGGCCTCGTGAAGTACCGGAAGAAGGGGCTCTAGATATGGCGTTGCCATATAGATCTCTCCACCCCGGACCCCCACGTGTGGAGCTACCTAAGGCGCTACGTCTCGCAGTACAACCTAGCCATCTTCCACATACCCGACTTCGCCCGCGACGACCTGGACATACCCCAGCTCCTCATACCCCCATCCATAGACCCCCTCAGCCCAAAAAACATGGAGCTACCCCAAACCGCGGTGGAGAGGATAGTGCGTAAATTCGACGTGGATCCCGAAAGGCCGTTGTTGCTCCAGGTATCCCGCTTCGACCGCGCCAAGGACCCGCTAGGCGTGGTTGAGGCCTATAGACTGGCTAAAAGACATGTGCCGGATCTACAGCTGGTGTACCTCGGCAGCCCCGCCCACGACGACCCCGAGGGCGAGGCGGTGTACAACGAGACGGTGAAGGCGGCGGGCGGCGACCGCGACATACATCTACTAATGCTCCCGCCTGACAGCCACGTGGAGGTCAACGCCTTCCAGCGCGCCGCCACCGTGGTGATGCAGAAGTCCATAAGAGAGGGCTTCGGCCTCACGGTGTCTGAGGCGCTTTGGAAGCGCAAGCCCGTAGTCGGGGGCAGAGCCGGCGGGATCAAGATACAGGTGATCCACGGCGTGACGGGCTTCCTAGCCACCTCCCCAAAGACGGCGGCCCACTACACAACATACCTCATACGTGAGAAGAGGGTAAGAGAGGAGATGGGAAACGCCGGCAGGGAACACGTAAGGAGAAACTTCCTAATAACCCACCAGCTGAGGCGCTATCTAATGGCCATTGCCTACGCCGCCGGGAGGCACAGGCTTTAGCGGTAGAGGCGTTGTGCTAGCTCCGCCCCCTTCAGCATTAATTATAATAAACCCGCCGCATGCGCCTCCATGGACATAGCGCTCTTCACAGACTACGACGGGACTCTGGTGCCGCCGGAGGAGGTTAGGAGGGGGGGCGCCCTGCCGGCGGAGGTTGAGGAGGTTCTGAGGGAGCTCGCCAAGCGCATCCCCCTCGCCGTGGTGACCACCAAAGACTGCGGCTTTGTCACACAGAGGGTCCCCTTCGCCTCTGCGTACGCCTGTATAAACGGCATAGAGATACGCGCCGGTAAGTACGTCGCCGTTGCCGCCGACCTCAACCACTCGGCAGTGTCGGAGGTGTACCAGCTCGCGTCCGGACTGGACGCCTATTTGGAGCCCAAGAGGACTGGGAGGGGCGAGCTGGCCGGCTTCACAGTGGACTGGCGCGGCCGCGCGGAGCCCCCCAAGGGCCTGGGCGACGTCGTGGTGGAGGCCGAGAGGCGTGGGCTCAAGGTGGTTAGGTACTCCCGCCACCCGTTTCTGGACGTATATGGGTCGACCGTCGACAAGGGGGACGCGGTGCGGGTACTCAAGGCCCTCCTCGGGGTGAGGCACGTGGCGTATATGGGCGACAGCGAAAACGACCTTCCCGCGTGGAGGGAGGCAGACGTAAAGATTCTGGTTAGACACAGTTTAAACCGCGGCTTCGCTGTCCCGGGCGCAGTGGCTGTGGATTATAAAGACCTAGTGCCGTATCTAACCGAAGTCTTGAAAAACTTTAAATAACAAGGCGCAGGGACGCCGCAGATGGCTTGTTTTATAAATTTTTGACATAACCGGCTTAGAGTCCTGCTTTCTGGGCATAAGAAGAAGTGGTCCAAGATGTATGTGGGATAGGGGAAGTCTTAAATAGTAAATTGGATCGTCAGTTGGTGGAGAGCTGGATCTCTGAGCTTCGGAATATTGTCATCCACTCTCTGGAGAAGTCTTGGCTTCCGTTTCCCATCGAGGCCGGGATTTGCGAGTCGTGGAAGCAGGGACTTGAGTCGGATCGGGAGTCTGGCACGGTTCTCTACACGTCGTGTATGTATCACCTCGCCCCCGTTATTGAGAAGGCGGTTGAAAACCTTGAGAAATTCGGCGTTACAAAGGGGGGTCTGAGAAGTAGATTAGCGGGCGTGGTGGCTAAGACGGCTGGGCAACTGCTGGTGAGGCCCGACCAGTCGGAAATCCGGCGCGCCGACGAGGTTATTAGGAAGATTTACGGTTTATTGAAGAGGAGGGGTATAAGAATTAGACTGCTCGAGAGGGAGGTCTACTCCGGCGCGTTGCTGTATGAACTGGGGCTGGAAAAGGACTTCGCGGACTACGCCCAGAGGGTGGCTAAGTTTTTCAAAGAGGCGGGGGTGAGGGAAATAATCACAGTGGATCCCCACACCCACTACATTCTTGAGAAGGTCTACCCAAGGTACGTGCCTAGCTTTGACTTTAAGGTGCTGAGTTACATAGATTTAATAGATAGTAACGGCACCGCGGTTAAAAGCTTCGCCATACACGACTCGTGTCTCTACGCGCGGTTCCTCGGGAGGTACGACGTCGTTAGGAAGCTCCTCTCCGCTGGTGAGCCCGTTGAGCACCCGTACTACACGGGAAGGGATACCTCCGGCTGTTGCGGCGGGCCGATTGAGTCGCTGTTCCCAGATGTGGCAAGGAAGGTGGCGCAGATCAGGGTGAGAGAACTCGCCAAGTTGTCTAAAGACGTAGTGGTGCAGTGCCCAATCTGCTACGTGAATCTGAAGAGGGCATCAAACGGAGAGGTGCGGCTATACTACCTACCGGAGGTGTTGCTATGATTGAGAAGCTCGTCGCAGAGGCCTCTAAGTGCCAGTTCTGCGGTTTCTGCGAATTTGCGTGTCCGACGTACCGGGCGGTTAGGATGAGGCACTTCGGCCCGAGGGGCCGTATCAACATTATTAAAAACTTCGAGGGGAAGCTGTCGGACGAGGCGCTCCGCGGCGTCTTGACGTGTCTGGCCTGCGGCGCCTGCGACCCCCAGTGCCCTGCCGGTATTAGGATTACGGAGACGATACGGGCCTTCAAGGCGTTTATTATACAGCAGAGGCTGGGTTTGTGAGCCTCGCCGAGTTGAAGAGGAGGCTTGGCGAGGAGAAGGTTGTAGACGATGTGGACATCCTCAAGATATATGCAAGGGACCCCGCCACGTTTGATTACGAACTGCCCCTAGCGGTTGTGTATGCCGAGAGCGCCGAGGACGTGGCGGCCACGCCGTGGAGAACAAGCTCTTCATTACGCCGGTGTTTCACTCCACAAGCCTCTCCGGCAACGCCGCCACGGTGGACAGGAGGACCATCGTCCTGTCCTCAGAGAGGATGAATAAGATACTCGAAGTCTCCGACGTGGATTGGCTCGCCGTGGTCCAGCCGGGTATAAAAATTGACGAGCTTAACCTTGAGCTCATGGGCTACGGCCTGCAGTGGCCTGTGCCCCGCCTCCCACTGGGTCCTCGTGCTGGAGGTCGTCATCGGGACTGGGGAGAGGATTAGGGTGGGGTGCCGTACTTTGAAGTGTAGAGAGGGCTACGACCTCCTGCACCTATTCGTGGGGAGCGAGGGGACGTTGGGCGTCGTAACCGAGGC
>NZ_JBMFKV010000129.1:0-5656 GCF_049971835.1 Pyrobaculum sp. | reverse complement strand
TGTTAAGCCTCCCCGCAGTTTTGAACTACAGCAAATATGGCGCCACGAGGGCTACATTGTCAACGCCTCTCCGGCTAGGCTGGCGGTGGTCCGCCTCGACGGCGGGGCGAAGCCCAGGATAGCGCTGAGTTTCTTCAACAAGGGCTGTCCCATATACAGCCTCTGGGCAAACCAGCTGTTGCAACTGATAGGAGTTTCAATTCAGCTAGTTTGTTAAATGCTGGAGATTGTCGTAGGCGGCCTCGCAGATCCGCCTCCCGCAGAGATGCGGTACACCCTCTGCCCGGCGGATCGCGTAAGCGGCCTCGGCTTTGAGCTGACGCCGGGGGGCGCCGCCGCGTTAATTACAATTTTTGTTAGATACAACAGCCCCATCCCCCTCCCCCGCCACACCTCTGAGCTGGCTCAGTGCTCGGCGCCGCTGTGTCTATTGTTTAGATTTGTCGACTATTCTAAACTTGCGGAGGGGCCGGGCCGGTACCAGTTGAGGATAGCCCTGGCCGACCCGGTGCAGCTAGCCCTCGGCCTCGCCCTGGCCCACCACCTAGATTCAAAATACGGCGGGGGCTGGGCTGTGGAGGTGTACAGCGACGTGTGGCCTCAGTTCACTGACATACTAGCCGCGGCTAAGGCGCTGGGGGGAGTTCTCCGAATTTACACCTCTGTATACGACCAGCGGGCGTTGGTGGCAGACCGCGTCGTCGTGGCCGCCTCCTCTCTGACTTACGAGGCCCTCGCGGTGAAGAGGCAGTGGGCCGGCGCCCCGCTGTGCAGGACCTCCGTACCTGAGCCAGTTGTGGAGATTAGAGACGGGGAGGTGTTGGAGTTGTTGAAGAGTATTTGGGAGTCTGGGGGCTTCCTATCGCTTAAATACGCCCAGGAGAGGCACGGCCGGGCTGTGGTTAGGGCTAGTCAAATGGGGCTTGTGAAGATAGACGCCCTCACCCTCACTGTTAGGATTACGGATTTAGGTCTTAGGGCGCTGGGGGCGTGATACACCGCTACCTATTCCGCCTAGTGGCCTCCGCGGAGGGAAACGCCTTAATTACTGGGTTGCCGGGGAGCGGCAAGACTTCTCTCGTCAAGTGGAGCCTGGGAGACCTCCCCCCGGACTACGCCGTTGTTGTATACGACACCGCCGGTGACTTCCAGCAACGCGGCCTCTGCGACTACCACGGCCGCTTTCCGGTAAACCCCCTGGACCTCCCGGCGCCTAGGGTTGTTGAAATTCTTGAGGAGAGCCTCGCGGCCACTTACGGGGAGTATCCGTATCTGCTCACTCCGGCGATGGCTGAGCTGTTGCTACGTAGCGTTGAGAGGGGGATGAAGACGCTTGGCGAAATCCGGCGCCGCGTTGTAGAGGTGGCGGAGGCCCACGAGGTGGACACGGCCTATGCAGTGCGCCGTAGATTAGCCCATTTTGATACGCAACAGTTCGAAAAGACGGAGGCGCCTCTCGAGGCCGGCCGCTCTACTTGTATCGACATCAGCGGGCTAGACCGCGTGGGGAGGCTGGCCTACGTGCTGGCGCATTTAGAACTAACCCGCGGTGTCAAAAACGTGATATATGTGGTGGACGAGGCGCACAGATTTTTGACGTTCGTAAATCGGTACAGCCTATTGACAGACCACATGCGCACCGGCCGCGCTTCGGGGCGCTTCTTCGTGCTTATTAGCCACAGCTTCCGCGAATTCCAGAGGCACCTAGGCTACGTCAAGCTCATTATCCGATTCCCAGACTGGGACCTAGACGAGTCTAAAACAACGCCGCTACAGCCCTCGGAGGCGCTTATAACGGTTAGGGCCGCCTCTCTCCGCTCGGCGGAGGCGTTGGCTAAGCTTCTGCCGCTTAGAGGCACCTGGGCCCAGTTCCGCATCACCGTGCCTCCCTATGCAGAGAGACCCACTGCGTAGAGCCGTGGAGGCGCTTAGGGCAGACTTCCCAGGCAAGTCCCACAGCTGGATTAAAAGAGCCTTGCTGAGGCTTGGCGACGTGAGAGAGGTGAGGGACGGCCTCTACCTCGTCGAAGGCCGTAGAGAGCTCGGCGATTGGAAGCCTCTGTATCAAGTCTGGTTTTCCAACCCCGACAGGAGGTGGTACTGCACTTGTTACCTTACGCAATTCGGCCTCCGCAGAAGGCGGGATATATGCACCCACGTAGCCGCTGTGCTTCTCTTTAGGCGCTACAAGAGAGCGTTGGAGAGGGTTCAACATAGGCGGGTCTACATCGCCGAGGCTGAGGTGGAGTGCCGGCAGAAAATCGCCGCCAACGGAGAGCTCTACCTAAAGCCTGTGAGAAGCCTCCCCCTCTTCGCCAGCCCCCGCTACCGCGTATTTGTCATATCAGAGGAGAGGCGTATTGTTATTAAATGCGGCGGCTACGTCGTAGCGGAGGCCGAGGGGGAGGAAGTCCCCCTGGCCACCGCCAAATTCCTGGCGGAGAGTTATGAGAGTTAAGACGAGGAAGGGAGTCTTTGAGTTAGTGCCAGACGCCTGGCAGAGGTACCGCCGCCTTTACGTAGACGTCTTCTCCATAGCGGCGGCGCTGAGCCAGCCTGAAGAGCTTTTTAAGTCGGCGGCTGAGGCGGGGCTCGACGCCGTCTTCGTGGTAGACGCCTGGAGCGAGACCCACATGCCCCTTGCAAGGCGCTTCCTCGAGCTGTGCCGTAGACACAGCGTAGACTGCCGCCTCTCTGAGCAGAAGCCCGCCGAGCTCTACGCCGTTGAGCTCTGCAAGGCGGAGTGTGGAGAGGGTTGCGCAGTTTTGACTAGGGATTACGACGCGGCTCTTAGGGCGGGGAAATGCGCCGTGTTGCTATTCCGCAGAGGCCGCATGTGGAGGGTAAGGTATTTCCCCCCGGGCGCTGGCGGTAGCCGTGCCTAAGAGGGCTAACGCGCCGGAGGAGTGTAGGTGGGTGTTTGACGTCTTTAGTGGAGAAAAGGCTGAGAGGGCTGTGGAGCTGTGCCTCCGGGGCTATACGCTTAGGAAAATGGCGTTGTTGACGCCGATGGAGCTGGCAGATCTTCTGGGCTACGACGAGGTGACTGACGCGGAGAAGGCGGCTAGGAGGCTGAGAGAGGCGGCCGGCGTCGACTCCCGGCCGGTGACCCTAGCCCAGCTGAGGCAGAGACAAGACCGCGTTTTAAAAACCGGCGTTGAGGAGTTCGATTCTAAAACCCCTTGGAGGGGGGTGAAATTCGGCCTCATATATGGATTCGCCGGGGAGTACGGCACTGGCAAGTCGTTATTCGCTAAGCAGATTTCGGCGGTTGCGCTGGCGGGAGGGCTTAAAGTGGCTTATTTCGACACAGAAGGCACCTTCGACGTGGATTCCGCCACAATAGAAAACCTCTTTAAAAGATTCGGCGTCTCTAACGAGGCTGTTACCCAGTTTTATCTCTACCGCCCCACAGACTCCTTCCAGTTGATAGAACAAATTAGGGAGCTTCCAGAGGACGTGGACGTGATAGTGGTAGACTCCCTAGTGGCCCCGTTCCGCGCGGAGTACCGGGGGAGGCAGTTGCTAGCCCCTAGGCAACAAGCCATGCTCTACGCCTTGAATATTTTACAGCGCTATACGAGACTGGGCAAGTTGGCTATTGTCACTGACCAAGTTATGGACGTGCCCACTATGTTTTCTACAAAAAGACCCGCCGGAGGCAACGTACTGCTACATACCGTCCACGCGTTGTTTATGATGGAGAGGCCATCTAAACAGAAGCTTAAGGGAAAGATGTGGCCTCTAGACGTGCCCGGGATGTCTCCAGATACAGAAATTGAGTATGAAATACGAAGCGACGGCCTCTACTAACCGCCGCGCCTCCGGCTGGTTGGCAGTGTTTATTTACACAGGAGCCGGGGCGCGTCTTGTGCCGCGTGTACGCCCGGCGACCTGTTTACACTCAGCCTAGATGCGGCGTTTCTGCCGCCGGGTATAAACTGGGGAGGAGACACGGCGCACAGTTTACACCCGGCGGAATTCTAGGCGGCCGCAGTACATAGCGTCACAACAGGTGTCGCAACGCCTCCACGTCCACGCTTTGAAAAACGCCGCGGGGGCTCTACGTGTACCCATAAGGCCCCACGGCAGATCTCATATACTAGAGGCTGGGAGGGTAGAGAGGCGGTCTGGAGCGTTTATGAGATCTTTCTAAGGTTTTTCCGCACACAGGTTGGGGTTCTTCATGCCCTTGAAAAAACCCAAGGAGGTGCCCAAAGCCGAGAAGGAGGAGGGGAGGATTGGGAGGGCTGTGGTGGCGGCGGCGCTGTTTTTGTTGATGGTGCTGGCGCCCGCCGCGCTGGCTCAGCAAGGCGGCAATAAGACCGGCGGCGCCGGCGGCGGTGTCTACAACTTCCCATTTAAGGAGCAGGTGCAACAGGCCGTGAAGAACCTGGCGGCGGCCTACGCCCTCATATTCTGGACCGTCGTGGTGCTTCTGGCGATCTACGCCGCAGTTAGCTGGATAGCAAGCCCCACCACCTGGGCGCGTTGGTCGGCTATTGTGACCATCGTCGACCACTACAAATCGATACTAATCGGCCTGGCGGCGGTACCCTTTATCCTAGCCGCGGTGATATTCGCCGCCAATCTAATCACCACGGGCTACGGCGCGGGGAGCATCGCAGACGCCGGCAGAACAGCTGTGGACTTTCTAAACGGGCTGTTAGTAAAATCGCTGGTGGACGCATTTGGGAATCTAAAGTTTTGGTGATGTTCGACCTCTCCCAACACCTCTTTTTCCCCCTCGCCGTCCTCTCCGCCTACTTGCTGTACGGCGCCGTCTTGTACTCCTTCGGCGGCACCCACGGCAAGGAGAAGGCTCTCGACGTGTGGCATAGAGGAGGCGTCGGGTTTTTACTCTTCGCCGCCGCCACGGTGATCACCATCGCCCTCGGCGCCGCCGTGTCTTTTTTCATAAGCCACGCCTCCGCCGCCTTCAAGACGCCGCAGGTAGCGGGGGAGTTCAAACCCGTGTGTCTCTCCCACTTTACAGATAGAGACTACCTCCGCGCCGTGGAGAAGGCTTATCAATGCGCCGTCGGGGTCTACAGGCGTTATTTCGACGCCATAGCCAGCGGCTACGGCTCTATATTCACAGCCACGGCGCTGACGGGGGTGTTGGTAATAACTGGGGGCTACTCCATGGGCCTCTCCCAAGCCGCCATGCCCTACAGCTCCGCCGCCACAAGCGCGTTGCTAGCCCTAGCCGCCGCCGTGGCGGCCACATACGTCACATACGGCTTTGTCTTATTAATGGGCCTAGGCGCCGTTCTAGTCGCTGAAGAAAAAACTAGACACCTCGGCGCGTTGATACTAGGAGTCGCCGCGGGCTTCCCCCCGGCGCTGGCGGGAGGGGCAGACGTCCTACAAACTATCAAAGTGCCGGAGGTAGACTGGAGTAAGTACATACTCTTCAGCTCACTGATAGGCGTCGCCGCAGACGCCGCGGCGGTAGCCGCCGTGACGGTGACAGCGCTATCAGTAGCCGCAGCCGCCGCCTACGCCATATCTAGAATATTCGACCACGCCGGGGCGCATTTAGCAATAGAGTAGAACCCCCCTCCGCCGCGCCTCCGCCCTCTCTGCGCCTACCCCGCGCGCCGGCGCCGAGCTGTCAGCGTTTGTATTTAACACTCTCCTGCTAAGAAATACG
>NZ_JBMFKV010000128.1:0-5731 GCF_049971835.1 Pyrobaculum sp. | reverse complement strand
TCCCGGCGGGGATCGAGGGCGCCCATGAGCCGCCCTAGGGGAACTTCCGCCCCTCAGGGCGGGGAGGAGGTCAGCTGCTCAAAATATGGCCCTGTCGTCGTCGGGTGGGACGGCGCTAGGATCTTCATGAACCCCGCTGGTTGCTCTCGGTGGGTGTCTCTCCGGGAGCTCGTCGGCGAGGTGAGGCTGGAGGGGGTGGACAGGCGGCTTCTATATCTGCTGGGGGTGCCGAGGGGCTACGTCACGACCTACAAGCTATACGCCGAGGTGCTGGGCACGAGCCCCCGGCATGTGGGGAGGCTAATGGCTTCAAACCCCCTCCCCGTCGTCCTGCCCTGCCACCGGGTGGTTAAGAGCGATCTGTCGCTGGGGGGCTACACGGCAGGGGTGGAGGTGAAGAGGGCCCTTCTCGCCTACGAAGGTGCGCTGTGTGGGGGTAGGCCTTGCCGCGTCGCCAGGCCCCGGCCTGTGGAGGACTGGGGAGTGGCGCTTTTGGAAAGCCTGGGGCTTCGTTGAGGGGGGTAATGTTATATATAGACTTCGCTTTTTGGACTATGCCAGTGAGAGTGAGGATTGACAGATCTAGGTGCGTCGTGGCGCATTTCTGCCTATTCTACGCCCCCACGGTCTTCATACCGGGAGACGGGGGGAAGCCGGTTGTCTCCTCCGACTATGCAAAAGACGGTAGCGTTGAGGAGGGGGTTGTGCCAGATGAGCTTTATGAACAAGTGAAGGAGGCCGAGAGGCACTGCCCCTCGAGGGCTATTAAGGTGTATAGGGAATGAGGTACAGGGCTGTTATCCTTGACGTCGACGGCGTTGTGACGCCTTTCCGCTCCGCGTGGCAGAGGCTACACGCGATTTTGGGCACCGACGGCTCTCTGAACCGGGCGCTGTATAAGCTGGGGGTTATTAACTACTACGAGTGGGCGCTTTACGACGTATTGCTTTGGCACGGCGCCCCGAGGGGGATTGTGGAGGCTTATTTCCAAACGACTAGGGGGCTGGAGGATTTGTGCGCCGTGTTGCGGGAGGCGGGTGTATACGCCATCGCCGTCTCGGCGGGGGTGGGCTACACCAGGAGGCTGTCCCACTGCTTCCACTTCTATGTGGTGAACGACTTGGTGTATAGAGACGGGGCTGTGTACTCTGTGTCGGTTGTTGTAAGTGATAAGAATAAGGAGGAGGTGGCCGGTAAGATACTTGAACACCTCGGCGTGGGGTGGGAGGAGTCTGTGGCGGTGGGGGACGGCGAGGCGGATTTGCCCATGTTGAGGAAGGCTGGCTACTCCATTGCGTTTAACCCGACCAGCGAGGAGGTCGCCAGGGCGGCTAAGGCGGTTATTAGGGCTGAGTCGCTTCACCCCCTGGCCAAATATTTAAGGGCCTTGTTAAGATAGGTTGTGATGACCACATCCGATTTTGAGTTGTGATGTGGCCGTCCCAGGCTGACGATCCGCCCTATAGAGATATATAGTGGGTATTTGGGTGGGCTGTGGAGTTGAGGAGAATTATCAGGGTGGGGGAGAGGTCTTTTGGCATTACTCTGCCGAAGGAGTGGGTTGAGGTGCATGGGCTGGGGGTGGGCTCTCCTGTGAGGGTTATTGTGGATAGGGAGAAGATAACTGTTCTGCCAGGCTCAGAGGCGGGGGCGGCGAGGAGGGTTTCTATCAAAGGCGACGACGTGGAAAAGATTGTGCGTGACGTTATTGCATACTACATAGAGGGGGCGGATGAGTTGGAGATTGAGACGAGGAATATTTCGGAGGTTGTGACGAGGATTGAGGGCAAGTTGCCGGGGGTTGTGTTGATGGAGCTCAGCGGCGTCTTGAGGCTGAGGATTGTTACGAGGGAGGATATAAACATCGACGAGGCGGTTAGGAGTATGTACACCACGGTGGACGCCATGTTCGCCTTGTTTCTCCAGATGCTTAGTCTAGATAGGAGGGAGCTGGCTGAGGAGATCCTCCGCCTCGACGACCAGCTCGACCGCCTCTACTTCTTTTCGCTTAGGACTGTTAAGCGGAATATTATACAGAAGCCTGAGCACTATGTGGATTACGTAATTACGATAAAGAATCTTGAACATGTCGGCGACGCGATTGACCGCGCCACTAACTACTATCTGCAGAACGTCGTGGCTTGCAAGGCGGAGGTGCTGGATCTCTTCAAAAAGGTGTATACATTTATGCAGGACGCGTTTAACGCCTTTTACAACAACGAGACGGAGAGGGCGCTGGCCGTCTTGACTAGGCGCGCCAAGCTGGAGAAGGAGGCTCTCCAGATCATATGTCCGCAGGCCGCGGCTATTATGCACGAGGCGGCTTCTATTGTAGGTTTCGCAGCCGATATTGCGGAGGCCGCCTATTCAAAGGCGGTGAGGAGATGAGGATAATTATAGCGTGGCCTTTTTACGGGGTGCTGGGCCTGCTCTACGCTGGGTTGGCTGTCTTGCTCATGCCCTTCTTCACGCTCTCCTTTGTAGACGTCTTGAGGACTTCGGGTATACACGTCTTCGCGGCTTTGCTTTTAGGTAGCTCGATAACGTTTTTGAGCCTCGCCACGAGCCCCGTCAATGTCGTGGTGTACTCCTTCTCCCGGAGGGAGTACCTCCCAGTGGTGGACTACGTAGTTGTGTTTGGAATCCCCGTGCCGATACCCCAGGTAGTTTTTAGGGAGGAGAGATCCTACCTGGCTGTTAACCTAGGCGGCGCCGTGGTTCCGCTGGCTGTGGCCACCTTCCTCATGGCGCAGTTTTTTAAGCCGGAGCTCCTCGCCTCCATAGCGGCGGCGTCTGTGTTGACAAACGCAGTGAGCCGCGTGGTGCCGAACGTAGGGGTAGTGACCCCGGCGCTTGCGCCTCCCATCATCGCGGTGCTTTCCGCCCTCCTAGCCGGAGGGGGACCCGCGGCGACTTACATTACTGCCGTGTATGGCACCATCATTGGGGCAGATT
This sequence comes from Pyrobaculum sp., assembly GCF_049971835.1. NCBI lineage: Archaea > Thermoproteati > Thermoproteota > Thermoprotei > Thermoproteales > Thermoproteaceae > Pyrobaculum > Pyrobaculum sp. The sequence continues at coordinate 2,776 of NZ_JBMFKV010000128.1, read as the reverse complement.
TGCTAAATCTAAGAAGGGTGCTTAGATACAGGCCGCCTTTTGTCTCTATTGGAGGGGCCGGCGTCTTCGACGGCATATTCCTAAGCGGAGTCGTCGCTACGCTCCTCTCGAAATTATTCTAGAGAGGAGGCGGATCTACGGCAACGGCGGGAGGCGTGGGGGCGCCTTGCCGTAGCCGCCCTGAGTCTAAGACTTCAATACTTTAAATAGATTTCTATTGAAAAAGGTAAAAAGCAGATCTAATTTAAAAATTATATATTTTTTATTTATTTTTTATAGGTGTAGCGCGTCGTTCCCTTTACTAATATAGACAGATTTTAAATATGTCATATAGTGTAGCATAGATAAAAATTTATATAATCTCCCCCGCGTGGGGGTACCCCTGTCTCAGTCCCTTACCTGCGTACTGCTCCAAGCCGCCCCTCAGCATCTGCACCAGGTTCCATACATGTTTCCTCGTCCTATCCAGCGCAATTTCCTTCAACTTCTTGTCGTCGCCGCCCCCCTCCTCCTCGTGTACAGTCACGTCTAGCACTAGGACGCCGGTTTCTATCTGTAGTTGCATGAGGCCTATGGAGGTGGCTAGGTAGCTGTATTTATCCACCGGGGTGGGGCCCACCCACCCCAGCACGATCACCGCGTCGCACCCCTCTTTTATCAGCTTCAAGGCTCCCCACACGGTGTTTTTTATGCCGGGCACCGTCAGTCTCCGCACAGCCGTGTTTGGGAGTAGGTTTTTCAACTCGTCGATGGCCACCGCGCCCATGTCTACCCTGGCGAAGGTTGTGTCGACGACGCCTATACAAGACACGGCTTAATAGAGCATAGTATATAAATAGCTGATTCCAGGTGGTTGGTGTGAAGAGGTTTGGCGTGTCGCTACCTAAGGAGGTGGCTGAGGAGGTGGAAAAGATATCTCAAGACATGGGCGTCACGCGGAGCGAGATCGTCGCGGTTGCTCTGCAGGAGTATCTAGAGGCGAGAAGGAGCCACGCCGACGCCGCACATGAATGCCTCGGCGTCGTGCTCGCTGTCAGCGACTCGTTTTCAGACATAGGGGAGATTATTGAAGAGAACAAGGGGCACATAGTGGCGTACACCCACCTACATGTAGACGGAAAGTGCTTGACGATTGCGGTGGTTAGGGGGAGCGGTAGCGAAATCGAGAGGCTAAGCCTAGCCATGTCTAGAAAGGCGCAACTCACCCGCTACGTGCCGCTTAGATGAAGATACCCGGCAGATTCCTGGAGGAGGCGAGGCAGAGGTGCGTGCCCAGGGAGGAGTGCGTCGCGCTTCTACTCGGCAGGGGAGACACTGTTATGAGGTGGACGTGGGTGAGGAACGTGGCGGGGAGCCCCCTGGCCTTCAGAATAGATCCCGAGGAGATGTACAGAGCCATTACGGAGGCGGAGGAGGCGGGCCTAGAGCTTCTGGCCATATTCCACAGCCACCCGGGCCCCCCCGTGCCGAGCGCTGTGGATAAGCGCTACATGGAGCTCTGGCCTGTGGTTTGGGTAATATCCGATGTCTACAGCTGGAGAACCGCGGCGTGGCGGGCGGGAGGCGGGGATTTGAGAGAGGTGCCGCTGGAGTTTGTATGATAGTAGCGACAACCACCGTCAACTTCGCCTATCTCACTGGGGTCTGGGTCGAGTCCTATGAGCGCTTCAAGGCAGCGGTGAAGTGCGGAGGACGCGTAGCGGTGGTTGTCCCGGCCCTAGACGCGGGCAGGGTGGGCGGCGAGGTGTATGCGTATAGAGACGGGGAGGATCCGGCGAGCGTGCTGAGGGAGGCGGCGTGGGGTTGCCCGCAAGACGTGATTTACGTCGACGGCGGCACCACACTCCGCCATTTTGAAATTATAAAGAGGGCGTTCCCCCATGCGGAGTTCCGCCTAGCCGACGAGTTGCTGAGAGAGATGCGTGCCGTGAAGCGGGAGGAGGAGGTCGAGAGGATTAGGACGGCCGTTGCGAAGATACGGGAGGTTTTGGAGGCTGTGGAGCTCTCCCCCGGCGTCACGGAGCGGGAGGTGGCCTTTAGAATATACGGCGCGTTGTACAACGCAGGTCTCCAGCCGGGGCCCATCTTGGCGCAGTTCGGAGCCAACACGGCCGTGCCCCACCAGGAGCCCACAGACAAGAGGCTCCAAGTGGGTGAGGCGGTGGTGCTGGACGTCACCGCGTCTTACCGCGGCTACTTCGGAGACTTGACCAACTCCTTTTTCTACGGCGACGCGCCTCCCCAGTACGCAGAGCTACTTGAAATAGTTAGAGAGGCTCAGCAGGCGGCTCTGAGATCCGCGGCGCCGGGCGTAGCCGCGCGTGAGGTAGACGCCGCGGCGCGTCGGGTGATAGAGGCGGGGGGATACGGACGGTATTTTATACACCGGACGGGGCACGGGCTGGGTCTGGAGATCCACGAGGCGCCGGACATCTCCCCGGGCTCGGGAGAAGTCCTGCGCCCAGGCATGGTATTTACAATAGAGCCCGGCATCTACCTGCCGGGGCGCTACGGCGCACGGCTTGAAATAGACGTGGTGGTTAGGGAAAAAGGGGTGGAGGTTTTATGACGAGAGTACGCAACTCGCCTCTCTGAGAAACTTCGCCAGATGTGGAGCTACGTTGGAGAGCTTCGCGACGGCGGTGTCGACGTCGTCGTTTGGAGACACTCCATACCTCCTCAAGACGTGGGCGTGGATCCCCCTGACCTCCTCCCCGCCCTGAGGGGCGGAAGTTCCCCTAGGGCGGCTCATGGGCGCCCTCGATCCCCGCCGGGG
>NZ_JBMFKV010000127.1:0-5882 GCF_049971835.1 Pyrobaculum sp. | reverse complement strand
GCTCGGGGTGGGGCATCACTTACTACGACACCGTTTATTTCACCTTAAATCTAAGAAACTTAAGGATCCCCCTAGTAGGCGAGGATTGGGATCTTGTAAATAGAGGAGCTGTTAGGAGCTGGGAAGTTCCCTTCAGCGACTTTTAGGCGTAGATTCTTCCAGAACTCAAGTATGGGCTAGTCCCTCAAGGTTCTTTACGATGGTGCGATAAGACGGGGCGGTGCCCCGCCGGATTCACAGCGCGGCGTCCGCCGCCCTCGTCCGGCGTAGTCCCGGCAAGAGACATATGAACGCTGAAATTTGAATATTTCGCCTATACCTGAACCCGGCGTTGAAACCCCAATTTTCGCCAAAAACATCCCGAGCTTAGAATCAAGTAACATCTCTTTGTCTTTTCTAGAACCATCATTTGTTAACGCGGTCACTCACGCTGCGTGGCATGCACTTCTTACATGCTACGGCTTTAGATTACTACTTAGAGCTGTGGTATCGCTGTTATTTTCGCATGGCTGTGCGGTGCGTATGAGGTGCGTGTGGTGGCTACCTGCCGTGTAGTTTATATTTCTGGTATGTAGAAATTTCTTATGAGAGGTGCTGTTGTTAGTATTCAGGTGGCTATTCTTCTTATGTTTATCATGGCTATTGCCATCGCCCTCGCGGGGTATCTCTACACCACGTTTTACTCCTCTCTGCAGTATACCTACATAGCGCTGACGCAGGCCTACATCTACCCAACCTCCGCGGGGGCTGAGGTGAAGATATGCTTCATGGTCGGGGGCGCCGGCGGCCTCTCCATCTCGGGGGTTGAGCTAGACGGCAAGCTATCGCCCAGCGTGAGAGTCTACGTGAGAGGTGTGGAGAGGGAAGTGGTAAAGGCGGGTGACGTGGGGTATATAAAGGCCGAGTTCCCCGGCGTCTCGGTGGCGCCCGGCTGGATGCCCACGGGACGCGTCGTGACGAGACAGGGGTTCAGCTTCTTTTTCACACCCGCAGTCTCGCAGGCGGAGGGCCGTTGCCCCGGGGAGTAGTTTTAATACAAGCCCCTTTTCCCACCCTATGTCTCTTTCCCCGGAGGACTTGGCTAAGCTTGTCCTCGTCTCCAGCCCAGACGTCGGCGGCGGCCGGGTTCTCTTCACGGTGACGAGGGTAAGTCTAGAGCTGGATAGGTACGAGTCTTCTATCTGGGTCTGCGAGGGGGACTTCTGCAGGTCTGTCTTGCCGGGGCCGTTCGACTTGGCGGCTAAGGCATCTCCCGACGGGGCGCGGATCGCCTTCCTCTCCCGGAGGGGGTTTGGGGAAAAGGAGAGGGGCGTCGCGCTGTGGGTCTCGGAGTGGGGTGGGGAGCCTAGGCAGTTGGCCAAGTTTCTGGGGGTTCTGGACTTCGCGTGGGGGCCCGACGGCGGCGCCTTGGCCGTGGTGGCGTATGAGGGCGCTCTTGAAAGCGACGTTAAGCATGTGGAGAGGTTGCCTGTGTGGATAAATGACTTCGGCTTCGCGTACAACGTCGCCAGCCACCTCTACATCGTGGATGCCCTCAGCGGCGCCGTGGAGAGGCTGACTGAGGGGGACGTGAGGGTGTTGAGGGCTGGGTGGAGCCCCGACGGAAGGAGGATAGCGTACGTGGTGGCCCGTGACTGGAGGAGGCCTCATATACAAGACGTGGTTGTCCTCGACTTGAAGACAGGGGAGCGGGTGGTGGCGGCTTCGGGGTTCTCCTCTGTGTCTGAAGTCGCGTGGGGCCCCGACGGGAGGCGAATAGCCTTCACGGGCCACCTGAGGCCTAGGGGGCTGTCCTCCCACTCCAGGGTGTGGGTAGTGGAGGAGGGTGGGGAGCCGGTGTGCGTCACCTGCGGCTTTAGGTATGGGGTTGGCAACGGGGTTAACAGCGACGCGAGGGGGCCTAGCTACGCGAGGTCTCTCTACTGGGCTGGGGACTCCGTGCTGTTCCAGGCCACTGTCGGGGGGACTGTTGGGGTTTTCCGCGCAGAGCTCAGCGGCGAGGTGTCCCCGGTCCTCACGCCTAGGGGGGTTGTGGACGAGTTCGCGCCGCTGGGAGGCGGCGTTGTGTATACCTACATGGAGGCGGACAGGCCTAAGGAGTTGTACTACTGGGACGGGTCCGAGGCCCGTAGGTTAACCCGCTTTAACGATTTCGTTTTGGAGAGGTGGCGCCTCAGAAGGCCCAGTAGGTTTGTGGTCAAGGCGAGCGATGGGGAGGAGGTGGAGGGGTGGGTGCTGTTGCCGGACGGCCCCGGCCCGCATAAGTGGGTGTTGTACATACACGGGGGGCCTAAGACGGCGTATGGAGAGGGCTTCATGTTCGAATTTCACCTACTGGCCTCGCGGGGGTACGCCGTGGTTTTTTCAAACCCCAGGGGGAGCGACGGCTACAGCGAGGAGTTTGCAGATATTAGGTGTAGATACGGCGAGAGAGATTTCCAAGACTTGATGGAGGTTGCGGAGCACGTGGTTAGGAACTACCCTCTTGATCCAAATAGGTCGGCCGTGGCTGGCGGGTCTTACGGCGGCTTTATGACCAACTGGATAATTACCCACGTGGATAAGTTCAGAGCCGCGGTGACCCAGCGCTCTATCTGCGACTGGGTGTCTATGTACGGCACCACCGACATCGGGTGGTACTTCGTGGAGGATCAGCTGTGCTGTACCCCGTGGAGAGGCCGCGAGCTCTGTATAGAGAAGAGCCCGCTGTATCTGGCGGATAGGGTCAAGACGCCGACATTGATTATCCACTCCATAGAGGACTACAGAACGTGGCTCGACCAGGGGATTCTCTTCTTCACGGCGCTTAAGCTACACGGAGTGGATGCGAGGCTGGTCCTCTTCCCCGAGGAGAGCCACGAGTTGACCCGGAAGGGGAAGCCTAGGCACCGTGTGGAAAACTTTAAGGAGATTCTAAACTAGCTGGATAGATATGTATAAGCGGGTTAGAGTAACTCTGGACAACGGCGACGTCTTTGAAGGCGTTTTGATCCCTCCGACGCAGTTCAGCGACCCGGACATCGTCGTATTGAAGCTGAGGAACGGCTACAACGTCGGCTTCAAGAAGGGGAGAATCAAGGAGCTGGTCGAGCTGGGCGAAGTGGCGCCGCCGCCCCCCACAGTGCAGCCGGCGCCGAGTGGCGGCGGAGAGAAGATCTGGCTACTCGCGACGGGCGGCACGATTCTCTCTAGGGTTGACTACGTCACGGGAGGGGTCTACCCAACCCTCAGCGTGGACTACCTCATAGAGATCCTCGGCGGCTTGGAGGCTCCGATTGAGGTGGAGGAGGTCACGGCGAAGTTCAGCGAGGACATGACGCCGGGGCTTTGGTCTCTCGTCGCCGCGAGGATAGGGGAGGCTTTCCAGAGAGGGGCACGGGGGGTCGTGGTTATGCACGGCACCGACACCATGCACTACACCGCTGCGGCCATGGCCTTTGCCTTCAGGAGAGCCCCCGGCCCCGTGGTGTTTGTGGGGGCGCAGAGGTCGAGCGATAGGCCCTCTACAGACGCCGTGCTGAACCTCAAGGCGGCGGTGGCGGCGGCGGCCAGGGCGCCGTTCGCCGAGTCTGTCGTGGCGATGCACAAGTCAAGTAGCGACTCGGCGGTGGCTATCCACAGGGGGACGAGGGTGAGGAAGATGCACACCTCGCGCAGAGACGCGTTTCAGTCAGTAAACGCCGCCCCCATTGCGGAGTACTACCCGGATAAAGACGTGTTGCAGATAAACACGGCCGACTACAAGGAGAGGGGCGGGCTGGAGTACACGACGAAATTCGACGAGGCGGTTGCTCTGGTTAAGTTCTACCCCGGGATGCACCCGCGCCTCCTAGAGGCGTTGCTTGAAATCGGGGTGAGGGGCGTGGTGATCGAGGGGACGGGCTTCGGCCACGTAGGCGAGTACCTACTGCCAGCTATTAAGAAACTAACAGACGCCGGCGTCGTGGTGGCTGTGGCGAGCCAGACTCTATTCGGCAGGGTGAACCTCTATGTGTATAGGAGGGGAAGAGAGTTGCTGTCCATGGGCGTCGTGCCTCTAGAGGATATGTTGCCAGAGGCGGCCTATGCCAAGATGTCCTGGGCCTTGGCTAACTTCAAGAAGGAGGAGGTGGCGCGGATACTGGCGACGCCCGTGGCTTACGAGATAAGTCCTAGATCTGACCCCACCGCGTTTGGGGCATTATGAGCGACGCCTTGTCCGTGGTTGACACTCTATGCAAGACGCCGCGCGTCGGGTGGTTGCAGAGGGGCGTCCCAGACGCCGAAAGCGTGTGTGAACACATCATGTTGGTGACCCTGCTCGCCGGGGAAATCGCGGCGCATCTAAACGCAGAGGGCGCTGAGGTGGATTTAGCAAAGGTGTTGGCGGTGGCGGCTGTGCACGACTTGGCCGAGTCCATACTGGGCCACCCCGGCCGCGAGGTGAGAGATAGACTGAGGTGGGAGGAGCTTGAGGAGGAGGTTATAAAAAGGGAGTTCCCCCACTTGGCTGAGCTGTTCCGGTGGTACCGCTACGAGACAAACTTCGTAGGCCGCATAGTGGCCTTCGCGGATAAGTTAGCCACTCTTATAAGAGCCTGCCGCTACAAGAAGCTCGGCTTCGACACAGACGACCTTATAAAGAACTTGTATGGAAAATTGTCTAAATACGATGACCTGGCCCACATCCTCGACCTATACTTGGCTAGGTACTGCCCTGGGGCTGGCCTATAGCGTCTAGATACTCAACCCTCGCCGTGCCCTCCCTATACGGGATTACTAGGGACTTCCCCAGGGGGTCCTCCACCACGAGGGTGAAGCCCCCCTCCTCGATTTTTTTATAAACTCTCTGTATAAACTGGTCTACCCTCTCCCTGCCCTCTGGCTCAAGTACCTTTAACCTCTCGGCGTAGTCGATAACCTTGTAGAGAAAGCCCTCCACTGTTGTGATCATGGGCTCTCCGTGGCTTCCGGGCTCTAAGGTGAACCCAAGATCGGGGGAGTAGATCGTGCCGGTCTTGCTACGGATGAGGAAGGACTTGGCGACGTCTGTGCCGTCCTGCGCCGTGAATATGACGCGCGTCGGGCGGCCGACTTCTGCGTAGTCGATGTCGAAGAATCTGTAGCCGCAGGTTTGGCAGTACCCGCTTTGTATAAGCACGTTGCCGAAGAAGGGCGTGTCGTAGAGCACCTCGACGTACCTAAACGTCTTGGCTCCACAGACGGGGCAAGTCGCCTCTGTGCTGAATACCACAGACATGCGCCGAGGTGGGCAATAATTTAAAAACGTGTCACACCCCATACCCCATGGAGAAATTCGACGTGGCGGTGGGCCTCGCCGCCGTGGTGTTCATAGCACTCGTGCTGAACGGGCTCTGGAGCATAGTCAACGCCCAGACTGCGTACTGCGGGGTGCTGACCGGATACGTGCTCCTCGGCGCACTGGCGGGTGGGTCCCTTCTGCTGAGCAGATGGTACAGACAATTGGAGACAATCGGCGCGGGCCTAGCCCTGCTGTACCTACTCGTCATGTGGATAACATTTCTAAACCCCGGAACTCTGCAGTACTGCTAGTACATCAAGTTTTTAAATTCGGATAAAGCCGACGACGTTATGCCACGAGCAACAGAGAAGAGAAAGAAGCGGGGAAAGATCTTCATAATAGCATTGTTGGCACTTATCTTCGCCGAAACAGGCTACATACTCGGGACAACCGGCCTAATGGGCATAATCTTTCCGGGTGTCCGTGGTGCTTCTGTGGGTTTTAGTGATGTTGTTGGGGTGTCTACTGCCTATGTCTTCTTCAACGGGTCTGTTTCGCGGGGGGTGTCTCAGCTGTATGGCGATGCCTATGTCTACGTCGTGGCGTATCAGCCCGGCGTGGCGCTTCCAGACGCCGTGGC
>NZ_JBMFKV010000126.1:0-5941 GCF_049971835.1 Pyrobaculum sp. | reverse complement strand
GGTGGCTCTTTAAAAAACTTTTCCTAGAAGACCAGCGGTATCTCTCTCTTCTGGGCGGTGGCCACTGCCTCCACTGGCTTGAAGAGGGCCTCGAGGTTCTTCTCGATGAGGAAGGCGTATTTAGAGGCGTGTTCCTGTAGCTTTGTGGTATCTATCTGAATCTCGGCGAGCTTCGCCACGGCGTTTATCAGCTTCAAGGCGGCGCCGACGTCAGGCCCCACGCGGCCCACCAAGTCGTTTAGTATAAGCATGACGTCGCGGTGAGTCGAGATCTTGCCGCTGTCAACCAGCCTCTTGATAGCTGTGAGGAGTCTAGACTCGGCTATGAGGAGGGCGCCGTCTATATTCCTCCCAAGCACCGCGTCGAGATACGCGCCCTCAAGCCCCGCGACGGTGGCCTCTTTTATGGGCTCGAACCCGTACTGCTTAAACTTCTCCACGAGGTCCTCCTCGGTTACGAAGTATACGTTGTCGCTCTCCCTCTCGCCGGCGGCCGGCATGGAGGAGAGGCAGACCACGAGCTTTACCTTGTTCTCCTCAGCCCAGTCGAGTACCTTGTGTATAAACTCCGCATATATCTGCGGTGGGATGGGGACGTGTTGTCTAATCGCCACTATCCCAGCTTCACGTGAGTAGAATATGCGGTGCGGCAACTTCGCGGCGCCGTTGACCACCGCGATTACCGGAGGCATCTCGGTGATTCTAATCGCGCCTATCTCCTCCATCTTCAACGCATCGATTAGGTACTCAACCGCCACGACGCCAGCCAGGGAGGGCTCGGGACATGCCATGACCAATATATTCCTCTTGTCTCTAGGCAACCCGCTTATTTTAACCTCAAGACGCATACCTATAGATCACCACCACTTTATAAATCAATGGCCCCTTCCCCGCCCCAAAATTTAAAAAGCTACACCCCACTAGCGCTATGCCTAAGGCGGTGGCGTTTCACGGCTACAGAAGCTCGCCTACAAACATCAACTGGCTGACAAGACCGCTCGCCGAGAGCGGCTTCGAGGTGGTGGCGCCCTCTATAAGAGATGTGGACGACGGCTACGAGGCCGGTGTGAGGGAATTGCCGGTGGCGGTCGCCGCCGGGCACAGCATGGGGGGCACCGTGGCACTCCTCCTCGCGGCGAGGAACCCAGGCTCTGTCAACTGCGTAGTTGCCGTGGCGGCGCCGGTGGACAGGAGGCTCCAGCTCCAGTACCTCCTCCAGTCAGACGACCCCTACATGAAGAAGCTGGCTAACCACCTGGCTTCTCTGGGCGGCAAATTGGAGCAGACCTCGCCGTCCCGCTACATAGGCAACGGGATGCCCCCGGTTCTCTACATCAGAGGCTCCGCGGACAACGTAGTGCCGAGGATACACGTCGACATCCTCGCCGGCTTGTCAGACAAGTTAAACTTCCCACTGGAGGTGGTGGAGATAGAGGGGATGGGCCACTCCCCCCAGAGGGAGGAGCACATCCACAGAATTGCAGACGCCGTGAAAAAATTCGTAGGTAGGTGCGGCTCTACCCAATCTTAGGCAGTACCCCCTTGGCGAAGAGCTTCGATAAGAGGGACTTATCCACTTTGTATATGTGGTGGGCCACCTCGGCGATCAGCCTGTCGCTTGGCTTACATTTCTGGAAGCCCATCCTGAGGCAGTATGTGTATTTCATAATTTTGAGGTTTTCGGCGCTTCTTATCCTCCCCAGCGCGATGTCCTCAGCTATTTTGTAGGCGCTGTAGAAGGCGGCGTAGTTTACCAAGCGCTCCGACAGCTGTGGATACGCAGTCTCGTAGATCTTCAAAGCCTTGGTTAGCAAAATCTCTGGGTAGTAGCCCAAAACCACCCCCGTGAACACGAGCCTGAGGACTCTAAAGACCCTGTCCTCGGCTGATTTCCCCTTCACCTCCTCCGTCTTCCTCTCCAGCGCCTCCTTAAGCTCGGCGGGCAGGACCTCGCCGACGTTGCGTATAATCTCCACAGCCTCGACAGCCCTGTTCTCGATGTAGAAAATGTCGTCGTAATCCCCGGCGGCGAGGACACCTGCGCCGTAGATCCCTACTAGATACACCGTGGCGATCTCCTTGTCGTAAATCCCCTCTTTCGAAAGGCCGCGGAGGGGCTCAACCCCCTTCTCCCTATACACCTCCTGGAGCTCGGCGACCAGCGCGGAGCGGGAGGTGACAAGCCCGTTGAGGACGCGCTCTAGTAGTACAAGGGCGGCCTCTATCCTATCTTTGTGCAGTTGCCTTGCCGCCTCCATCCTTCGCCTCTATAACTATCCGTGTGGGCAGGGGCAACTTTGACGAGGCGCGTCTCAGCGCCTCCTTGATGTGGGCCGTGTGCTCCGGCTTAAACTCGGCGTAGAATATGACCTCCCCCGGCTCGACCCTCGCCGCCCTCCCCGCCGGCGATCCAAAGGCCAGCCTCATACCCTCTTGTAGACGGTCTGCGCCCGCCATTGCCAGCATTCTATTCTCCCTGAGGACGTGGTGGGGAACCACGTTAAGCCTGAGGTAGTAGTTGGCGTCCCCCACGTATTTGGTCAAGTACTTCGAGGCCATCTGCCTCGCCGCCTCCAGCGCCTGCATCCTAATCTGGCCCCGCTCCTCCACCACGAGCTTAGCCACCATGGTGAAGGCCGCCCGGGCCGCCGCGCTTGTGGTGCCCATGTCAAACTTGGGGATCTGGATCATAGGGGCGCCGTGGATATATTCCTCCCTCGTGTAAGGCGGCCCCTTAATCCGCTTGTAGCACCGCCCCGGCCTAACTGGCATACGACAGAGATGGGGGTATAATATAAACTTTATCCAGCCGCCGGGCCTACCCCTGCCTCCTCGACATCAACTTCATCGCCGCCTGCACCAAATCCCCCTTCGCCTCTATGAGGGCCTTCACCACCTCCTCCCTCGGGGCCCCCGTCTGCTCCGCCACGAGCGCGATGTCCTCCTCACTTGGCACATACCCAGAGGCCTGGGGCTGTTGTTGCTGCTGGGCTACCCTCTGGACCGAGCCCTCCGCCGTCTGTATCTGGTAGACAAGCATCTTGTTAGGCATCTTCATCAGAGCCACGGTGGGGTTGTTGATGCGGAGGACCTCCCCCGACTTGAGCCTAATCTCTACATACGCCGCGTCCACCTCCTCCACCTTGATACCCATCCTCTTGAGGATCCGCTCCAAGTCGCGGGGGTTGGAGGGGATCATGCCAGCGCCCTCTTCACAGCCTCTATTAAAGTCTTGACGTCGCCTGTGTACACCCCCTGGGCGAAGGTCTTAGAGCCGCCTCCTCTGAACCCCACCTCCCGCATCGCCTTGACAATCGGCGCCACGTCGACGCCTCCCGTGAACACCGTGGCCCTCCCCCCGCCCACCACAAGCAGAACCAGATCCTTGTCGCGGCCCGTGGCTATCTGCGCCACCCTCTTGGCCAGCTCCTCGTCGTCTAGCTCCAAGACGGCTAGCTTGTAGCGGCCGGCGGGCTCAGTCCTCAGGCTCTGCGCAAGCCCGGCGGCGTAGAGCTCCGCGTAGCGGTTAGCCCTCCTCTCAGCCTCCTCCGCCCTCTGCAACAGCCTCCTCACCGAGTCCACCACGTCGTCCCTCCTCCCCCCGGCAAGAGAGGCCGCCTCGGCCACCTGGCGCTCCAGCTCCTGGACGTAGGCGAGGGCGTGGAGCCCCGTGGTGAATATGAAACGCACCACGCCGTCGGCGATGCGCTCCACCTTTTGGATCTTGATGAGGCCGATCTCTCCCGTGGATTTGAGGTGGGTGCCTCCGCACGCCTGGACGTCGAATGGAGCCTCGTCGGGGCCTATCTGCAACACCCTGATCTCCCTCGCCGGCACCACCCCGCCTTGGTACAAGACAAAGCCGTACTTCGCCTCCGCCACGTTTCGGGGGACCAACCTGGCGTACACCGGGAGGTTCGCCTGCACCACGGAGTTGGCGAGCCTCTCGATAGCCGCCACCTCCTCCGGCGTGGGGAGCTTGAAGTGGGTCACGTCGAGGCGGCTGGAGGGTATGTCCTTCTGCGCCCCAGCCTGCCATATGTGGGGCCCCAGCACCCTCCTAATGCTCTGGATGAGGACGTGCGTGCCTGTGTGCATCTTCATGAGGGCGTACCGCCTCTCCCAGTCGATCTCCCCAACCACCTCGCCCCCCTCCGGCGGGGCCCTCCCCTCGACGACGTGCACAATTACGTGCCCCACCCGCTGGACGTCGACGACCTTCGCCTCCCCGCCGTCGAACCTGAGCACGCCGACGTCCGCCGGCTGGCCGCCGCCCTCTGCGTAAAACGCCGTCTGATCAAGCACCACGTACCTCCCGTCTATCACCCTCAGAACCCTCGCCTTGAAGCTCTTCATGTAGGGATCCTCGTAGAAGAGCTCCCTAGTCCTCGGCAGGTCCACCACCCTAGCCATCTCCACCAGCGTCTTCTCCTCATGCCTCTCCCTCCTGGCGTGCCGCGCCGCCAGCCTGGAGTAGAAGTCGTCGGGTATCCTAACCTCAACCCCGAGCGACTTCGCCGCCTCCGCCACCACCTCGGGCGGGAGGCCGTAGCTGTCGTACAGCGACACTAGGTCGTCGGCGTCGAAGCCAGACCTCCCCCGCCTCCTCGCCTCGTCAAGCGCCTTCTTCACCACCCCCGGGGCCGACTTCAAAACCTCTCTGTACTTCCTCTCCTCGATATCCACCAGCTCGAGGATGAGCCCCCTCGCCTCCCACACCTCCGGGTAGTCGCCCCTCAGCTCCTTGAGGTGCATATCGAAGAGCTCCACCAGAGGCGCCTCCACCCCAGCAAGCCTCAAACTCCTAAGCGCCCTCCTAATGAGGAGGCGGGCGAGGTACCCCGCCCCGCTGTTCGACGGGATGACGCCGTCTGCGATCATCCACGACACAGTCCTGCTGTGGTCGGCCAGCACGTACAGCGCCTCCTGCGGCCTAAACACCTCCCTCAGCCACCTGGGGTCGACGCCGATCTTCTCCGCAATTACGTCGTAGGCCTTCTCCAGCCCGATAACCTCGGGGTCCATCTGGCCGAAGTAGATGGAGGCCCTCCCCATGACGTCCACGGGGGGCTCCGGCACCCCCAGCCGCCGCCTGGCCCTATCCAGAAACGGCCCGAACACAGCGTCGTATATAGTCGGCGTCCCCTTCAGAAGCCAGTAAATCCTCTCAAGACCGTACCCGGTGTCCACAATCTTCAGTGGGAGCTCCACGTACCTCCCCTCCTTAACCTCGTAGTGCATAAAGACGAGAGTCGCCACCTCCAGCCCCCTTATCAAAACCTCAAAACACTCCCCGGCGTTCCCCCCGCCCTCCCACACAGACTCCTTAAAGGTAATCTCCTCCGGCGCAATGCCCAGCTCCTCTGTGAAGAACCGGTACGCGTACTCAGTAGTCTCGTCGATCCAGTATACATGCTTGTCCGGGTAGTTAAAGGCGTGGTGAGCCATCATCTCGAAGCCGGTGAGGTGGCGGCCGCTCCTCCCAACCTTGTCCACGTCGGTCAGCCGGATAGAGGGCTGGGAAATCGCCAGGGGGTTCGCCGGCGGCGGCACCGCCCCACTCGTCACCCACGGCTGGAAGTCGTAAATCGACGCCCCCACGAGGTAGACGTCGTCTCTCCACCTAGCCACAACCGGATACCTCTTAATCCTAACATGGCCGTGCCGCTCGAAAAACCGCAGAAACCTCTCCCTAAGCTCCCCAAGCGACTCCACCGACACCTTCGCCGGGGGGTTCCCAATGAAGCCATACGGCACGCAGGGCTGGTCGCCGCAGTAAACCTGGTCCGCCCTCTTCGTCCAGAAATAGGACCCGCAGAGCGGGCACCGCTTCCTCAAGAAGCCAGACCTCTCCAAAATCCTGGCGCTCAACATACCTCACACCTCCAACTCCCTATAAATGCATTTTTTCTGGCATATGCCCAGGTCGGCGCACACCGGC
>NZ_JBMFKV010000125.1:0-6038 GCF_049971835.1 Pyrobaculum sp. | reverse complement strand
GTGCTGGACGAGGTGACGTCTGGGCTCGACGTGGAGAGGGAGAGGGCTGTGCTGGAGGCGGCGAGGCGAGTGGCGGAGGCTGTGGTGGTGATTTCCCACAGGCCGACCCCCGGCGAGTTTGCCAACAAGGTTGTGGAGGTGAGAGACGGCGTGGCGCGCGCCGGCGTCTAGACGGCGCCCTTCGCCCCCGGCACATGACTTAACGATGAACTACCTCGGCGTTTGGCAACAGCCGCCGGGACGTTTCCAGTCGGCCTCCCGATGCTCGTTGTGCATAGCGTCCGCGACTTGTTCAGCTCGAGGATGCCCCTCTGGATGTAGGAGGCCGCGTCTTTGTAAACAACTCGGCGGGCCTCCTCCTGGCCTCCCCGGCTACCGCTGGCGGAGTTGACGTAGGCGACTTCCGGCGCAAGTGCCTCCGTCCTAGATGCCGCGCACTTGTCGGTGAGGGGGTGAAAGACGCTTCGCCGAGCTGTAAAACTCTGACGGTTTGTCTTACCTACGTCCAAAGCTTCTGACTCCCGTTGTTTATGGCGTGGACCCTGCGACTGGGCGCGGCGGGGAGGTCTCTACGTAGCATCTCATTACCCCGATTCTGCCGGCTTCAGCTCGCCGTCTGTTTGGCATCTGGCTCGTCTTGAATCGCGGCCGCTTCTAAGACGGTTTCCCTTTCCAGCTCGTGGCGCGGCGGGTGCCTAGGCATGGCGCTTTTGTCAACGTCGTGTTTGCGACCGCAGTCCACGTCTAGATGCAAATGGAGCGGGGGTAATTGTTAAAATTGTGGTTTTGCCGCTGTCTGTGGCACATATAGGGGGCGGAGTTGTTGGGGTATGTGCTTCTCGGAGGCCTACACCGAGAGCCCCGTCTTGAGGGAGTGGCTGGAGAGGTTTGGGATTCGGGTTAGGGGCGACGCCGAGGTGTACGCGGTGTACGGCAGGGATAGGGATGTGTTGAGGGCTCTGCGGGAGGTGGACCGGGTCGTGGTGGGGATCTCGCCTCCGGGCGTCGACGCGAGGCTGACGGCGTTTGAGCTGAGGGAGCTGTCGAACCTCAGCGGCGTCGAGTGCGAGGTGGTGGAGGTGTTGCGGCTCTCCGCCGAGACGCCGCACGGCTGGGTGGTGGGGGTCAACGAGATTGCCGTGTTTCCGGAGCGCCCCGCCACCTTTCTCCGCTACTCCCTGTATGTCGACGGGGTGTTCCGCTTTAATGATCTCAGCGACGGGGTTCTTGTGGCGACGCCTCTCGGCTCCACGGCGTATGCCTACTCGGCGGGGGGCCCTGTTGTGGATTTGAGGGCCCCCGTGCTGGAGGTGGTGCCGGTGAGCTCCGCCATGGCTAGGAGGGCTCTGGTCCTGCCGCAGTCCGCCCTCGTGGAGATTAGAGATGTGGTGAGCCGGGAGTCCGTGGCCGTTATTGCCGACGGCGCGGCGCAGGTGAGGGCGGGGTCGTACGTAGCGGTTAGGGGCGCAGGCCGGGGGAGACTGATGATGCGGGTGAGGCGGGCCCCCGCGGCTTTGAGGCTCACCCCCACCGCGCAGCTGGTTAGGAAGCTCCTCGCCGAGAGGGGGCCGCTCACTGTGTATGAAATCGCGGAGCTGGCGGGGATATCCACCAGGTCGGCTAGGGCTGTGTTGAAGAAACTTAGAGAGGCGGGTGCGGTCAAGGCTCTGCCGGATCCCACAAACCCGAAGCGCAAGCTCTACTTCTTGACTTAGATCTATGAAATTTTTTCACACACCCGCCGCAACCAGCTCCTAGACAGTCTGACAGCTTTACATAGATTAATTTTTTAAAGAGGGGGTAAGGCGGTGGCGTGCTGGCTGAGAAGGTGCTTGAGTTAAAGAAGTTGAAAAACGCGGTGGTTCTGGCCCACAACTACCAGCTACCGGAGGTGAAGGCTGTTGCCGACTTCATAGGCGACTCGCTTAACCTGTCTATGGAGGCCGCCAAGACCAGGGCGGATATCATCGTATTCGCAGGGGTTTTGTTTATGGCGGAGACCGCGGCTATTTTAAACCCGGATAAAAAGGTCCTCATCCCCGACCCCGGGGCTGGGTGTAGCCTGGCCTCCTCTGTAGACGTGGAGGCTGTCAAGCGGTGGAAGGAGAAGCACCCCAACGGGGTGGTGGTGGCCTACATCAACACCTACGCCGACGTGAAGGCGCTTGCTGACTACGTCTGCACCTCCGCCAACTGTCTAAAAATTATCGAGGCGATCCCCCGGGACAGGCCGGTACTCTTCCTCCCTGACAAATATCTGGGGATGTACATCGCGGCGAGGACCGGGAGAGAGATAGACATATGGGAGGGGGAGTGCCACGTCCATGCCAAAATCACCTACCCCAGGATTTTGGCGAAGGTGAAGCTGTATAGAGACGCCGAGGTGTTGGTGCATCCGGAGTGCGGATGCGGCACGGCGTGTCTAGTGGAGCTCCCCAAGCTGGGGGTCCAGCCGAAGTTCCTCTCGACAGAGGGCATGGTGAAGTACGTCAAGACGTCCCCCGCGAAGAGGTTTATCATAGCCACAGAGGTGGGTATAATCGACAGACTTGAGAAGGAGGCGCCCGGCAAGGAGTATATACCGGCGGCGGAGGACGCCGTGTGTGAATACATGAAGCTGACCACCTTGGAGAAGATCTACGTCTCTCTTAGAGACGAGGTGTACAGAGTAGCAGTGCCGCCTGAGGTGGCGGAGAAGGCGAGGAGGGCTATCGAGCGCATGCTGGAATACGCATGATCGAGGCGAGGCTGTTCGCCTACGAACTGCTGGAGGAGCTGAGGCGGGACCTCCCTCTGCTGGACTGGGCCTCCAGAGCCCTGCCCAACAAGCCAGTGGAGGCGTGCGTCGTGGCTAAGGCAAGCGGCGTCGCCGCCGGGGTTGACGAGGCTGAGGAGTTTTTAAAACTGCTGGGGTTTGTGGTGACTTGGCGACTGGCGGAGGGCTCCCCGGTGGGGCCCGGCGCCCGGGTGATCTGCTTTAGAGGCCCCGCCCCCGACGTGTTGAAGGTGGAGAGGACCCTTCTCAACTTGTTGATGCACGCCTCGGGGGTGGCCACCTACACGAGGAGGCTGGTGGAGAAGGCGCGGTCTGCCAACCCGAGGGTCACGGTGGCGGCCACTAGGAAGACCCTGCCCCACCTCCGCTACATTGAGAAGAAGGCGGTGGTGGTGGGGGGCGGCGACCCGCACCGCATCTCGCTCAGCGACGCCCAGATGTTTAAAGACAACCACCTCCGCCTCATCTCGCTCGACGAGGCGGCGGCGGCGCCGAAGCCTTATATATACAAGAGAGAGGTGGAGGTGGGCACCGTGGAGGACGCGGTGAGGGCGGCGGAGCTGGGCTTCGACGTGATTATGCTGGACAACATGACCCCCGAGGAGGTGAGGAGGGTTGCTGAGGAGCTGGAGAGGCGGGGGCTGAGGAGGCGGGTTCTGCTTGAGGCCTCTGGAAACATCAGCGAGGAAAACATCCACCTATACGCCCCCTACGTAGACGTCGTGTCTATCGGGAGGATTACCCACAGCGCCCAGGCCCTCGACATGTCGCTGGAGGTTGTGGACGCCAAGACGAGGGTGGGGTTGATCGGCTACGGGAGGCTGGGCCGGGCTCTGCTGGAGCTGGCTAGGGGAGACGGCGAGCTGGAGTTTGTGGCGGTTTACGACGTGGATAGGGAGAGGTGTAGAGAGGCGGAGAGGACGCACGGCGTTAGGTGCGTCGGGGACGTGGACGAGCTGGTTAGGGCTGTGGAGATCGTGGTGGAGGCCGCGAGCGCCCAGGCGGTGCTTGAATACGCGTGCAGGGTGCTGGAGGCGGGGAGGCACCTGGTGGTGGCCTCCACAGGCGCCCTTTCTAAACTCCCGAGGTGCGGCACCGGCTATGTATTTGCCATGTCTGGCGCCGCCGGGGGCGTGGACATCGCGGCATCCACCGGGGGGAGGGTGAGGCACGTGGTGCGCAAAGCCGCGGCGGCGGGCGAGGACAGCGGCCCCGCGGAGGAGCTGTACTGGAGGTACCCCCAGAGCCTCAACACCTCCATGACGTATAAGCTCGCTGGCGCCGGCGAGGTTTGGGTAGAGCTGAGGAGAGACGCGCCCCCCGGCTACATCATACACGAGGTGGAGGTGGAGCACCAGTGGGGCCGCGTCCAGATACGCGCAGAGAACAAGGCGGAGGGCACGACGAGCTACGCCGCCGCCCTCTCGCTGTACAACACGCTGAAAAACGCGGCGAGGCTCGTCAAGGGCGGCCGCGTCGTAGTGGGGACATTCGCCGTGTTGTAGCCCCTCACGCCACCCCCACGTACCTCCGACACCACTCCACCCTCCTCCTCAGCGCCGCCAGCACATGGGGATCCGCGTCCGGCCTCTTGGAGTACTCCTCGTACTCCCTCCTAGCCTTCTTACAGCCCTTAACCACTTCGTCCCACCAGTCCACAGAAGGGGAGGAAGAAGGAGTAAATAGGGAAAAAAGGGTTAAGATTAGAGGTAAAGTATAACGCCTACTTCACTTTTACTTGTTACTCAGAAGCTATTTGGGCTATTGGCTTGTCTTCTTCTGTTATGTAGCCCATGTTGTCACATTCTTAATATTTGATTTGGAATTGGCCTTCTTGCAACTGACGCCTTTGCAGAATTCCCTCAGCGCCTCGGCGTCTACTATGTAGACGCGGGTTTTGCTATTGCGATACCAGTAGCCTGGCAGAGATTCCAACACTTCTCGAAGCGCTCCAGTTATTCCGCCTCCTAGGCTAGAGAAGCTGGAGGCCATGTACCGCCTCACCTTCCTCACGGTGATTGAGACCACCTGGCCCTTGGCCTCCTCTGCCATGCTACATATGGCACAGAGCACTGCCTTTCGGCTGTCCATGCCTCTGCGAGCCGGGGAGGGCAATAGGGAATTGAGCGATCCCGCAGGCGGGGATTAAACTGCATAGTTCAACTCTCTCTTCTACATTTTTCCTGACCTTCCGTCTGACGTTCTTCCTGAATCAGGAAGAATGTATGACGTCAAGTCAGGAAAAATGTAGAGGGTGGGTTAAACATTTATGCCAGGGCTCTGTCCACGGCTTCCTCCGGCGTCTTTGCAACCAGAGCGCCGAGCTTGATCAAGGTCTCGAAGCCCAGAACCACGTCTTTAGGGGCGCCGCTCGGCGGTTTCAGAACCACGATGGGTCTCCCGAGCCTCCACGCGACCCTCGCCGCGGCGAGGGTCCCCCAACCGCTCTGCCTGTACTTGGCATACGCTATTATTAACGCCCTGGCTATACCTCCTTTCTACTCTCCGGGCGTCTCGGGGGGCACGGGGCCCAGGCGGGCGCTTAGGCGCGCCCGGGCGGGGCCGCCTGGAGGGTTGAAGCCGCCCCTTCTGCAGACGCATATTGGATACAGCTTCGCCTCCCGGTGCCCTCGCGGGAGGCGGGGCGGGCCTCTGCAAGCCCATGACCGTAGAAACACACCCCCAATTTATGAATTAACATGCAGGCTGAGTGCGACTGCGCCCATTCCGCCTTCACCAATTCCAAATTTTAGATTTGGAATTAGTCTCGGCGCCTCCCCCTCTCGGTTGCAATGGCGTGTTGACAGTTCTAAATTACGCAGAGATGGCATAACGTCCCATCTACATTCTTCCTGACCATCCGTCAGACAATTTTCCTGAATCAGGAAGAATGTCCGATTTCAAATCAGGTAGAATGTAGATGGGAGGGTTGAAAGTCGTGTTGGGAAAAAAGGGGTAGTATTTCCCGGTACCTCTTCTGTGCCCATATTATGGGCACTTCGTCGCGCTGGGCCTCAAAGCCGCACTGGCACCTCACCCTTCTGTCTGGAAGCTCCTCCATTTTGGCGCCACATTTGGGACAGACGGTGGAGTATAGTCTCAGCTCTGCGTAGGGAACGCCGTGCCATTCGCAAAGCTCCCTCAGCCTCTTTGTGAACCTACCCACGTTGAGGTACTTCTTTACATTTGGTTTCATTTTATCGCTCTCCTTCAACTCCCGTATAGAGCCGTCCATGGGTTTGTCCACCACAACGGCGGCTTC
>NZ_JBMFKV010000124.1:0-6081 GCF_049971835.1 Pyrobaculum sp. | reverse complement strand
TACCCCCTGGAGCCTCGGCGGGGTTTGGAAGGCGAGGGCGAGGCCCCTAGCCGCTCTATCACAAGGCTTCAGCCGGGTTACATCCTCGCCGTTTAACAAGACGCGGCCCCCCACCACGTTATAACCTGGAATACCCATCACAGCCTTGAGAAGCGATGACTTCCCCACTCCGTTGGGCCCCAGTATGTAGAAAACCCCGCCTCGGGGAACCGCCAGAGATATGTCACTGAGCAGAAGACGCCCTCCTACAGATACAGATACACTCTCCAACACAAGAGACACATATATGAGAAGTACATCGGTTTAAATATGTAAAGATGCATACAGTGCACAAAGCCGACGGCCACGCCGCACACAGCCGTGTTTAACACGTAGGGGGGTGAAAAATCTGCGTCGGCCAAGGCACAGGATCGTAGACATTAAGCAACTGTACCCCCCAGGCCGGGGGGTATACGGGGCCCGCGGAGGGTGGCGTCGGGAGGTGTAGTCAAAGAACAACCAGCTTTTTTAAAACCTCTTTCTTGTCGACTCTTACGCCGCCGAATTTAGAGGCGAGGATGTAGACGCGGCCTCCCACCTCTACGCCGGAGAGGTCTAGCCTCTCGCCTTGGGACTCCACGACGCGTATGTCGCCCTCGGTGGAGGCGCCGGACAGCGAGGCCTCGCCCCTCAGCTTGTAGATGGAGATGGAGTAGGCAGAGGCCCCCGCCTGTACGGTACCCCTGACCCCCTCGATGATAAGCTCCCCCGCTATCTTCGCCCCGCTCAGCGCCACGGGGCCCGCCACGTCCACCACAGAAACGTGGCCACCAGCCGACAGCCCGCCGGCCGCCACGGAGCCTTTCACAGACCAGAGGACAACCCCTACTGCCCTGGCCCCCGTCAGGTCTACCCCGCCCTCCACTGTGTCTATGTATATGTTTCTAAACCGGGAGCCCCCCAGCCTCACGGCGCCTCTCACGCTGTGGATGTAGAGGTCGGCCCCCCTGGCCTCTGTGAGGTCTACGTCGCCCACCACGTACTGCACTATTAGGGGGCCGTGTATCTTCGCCCCCCTCAGCCTCGGCGCCGAGTCGAACACCTCGCCCCCCGGGAGGTTGCAACCCTCGCAGTCCGGCGTGAAGGCCAGCGACCTCCGGCACCGCTTGTCCCTCACGCAGTTGGGGTCGTGGTATGGGCAGTAGCCGCTTTCCAGCGCCGGCCTCCCGCAGAAGCACCTCACGTAGGGAGAAAAGGTTATATTTTTTAACTTGGGTGGAGGCGTCGGAGTGGTGAAGAGCCGGAGTACCTCCGACGTTGAGGAGAACCCGCCCCCCTCGCGCCGCTACATCCTCATGTCGATTAAGCCCAGGTTCGGCTGGGAGATCCTCAGCGGCCGCAAGAAGTACGAGCTGAGGCGGCTGGCGGGGCCCCTCGTGGAGCCGGGTGACGTGGTTTACCTCTACTTCACCAAGCCAACAGCCGCCGTGGCCGGCCGCTTCACGGCAGGCGTCGTATTCGTCGCGCCCCCCTCCAACATTCCGCATCTGCTGGCGGAGCTAGGCGACGTGGGCGTCAGCGGGGAGGACATGGAGTACGTCCGCGGCGCCAGGTACGCCATGCTCATCCAAGTGAGGGAGCCCGCCCAGTGCCGCGCCCCCGTCAAGCTGAGCAACCTGGGCCTGAGGCCGCCCCCCAGCTACAGACAGCTGGACAGGTACACTGGGGGGAGGCTGAATGAGCTGTGTCAATGTCCACCTACGCCAGATATCTAACGCCGAGATTCCCCTTGGCTGTGGACGAGTCGTTGCTGGTTGCGAATTAAACAGGGGATTGGTCAAGGGAGGGGGGAAACGAGGGTAGCACTACTTTGTGCTATGTGACCCCTCTTTGCAGAGATCACCTAACTCTACTGTTGAGCCTCTCACTCTCACGGCAGGTTTTCCGTATATCTTTAAGGTCAGCTCTGAGAAGGCGTTTACGCAGTCTGCCCTCATGTTTTTTATACAGTCCTCATTCCTCCCGGCAAAGATCTCCTTGGCTATTAACTTAAACTCGGCAGACTTTACGAGATCGCTTCTATTGGGCCGCGGGTTATCTCTGAATATTTTTCTCAGCTTCTCGCAGAGGGATGGTTGCCCCTCTTCGGCTGGCGCGACGCCAATTTTCTTAAGGGCCTCCGTAACGATGGCCTTCGCCAACATGCCCAGGACGCCTCTGTAGATGCTGTCCCCGAACCCCCTTTCAGAACCTCTGAGCCTCATGAGGGCGTGCACCAGTTGGTATACGTCGGCCTTTATGTGGATCTCGTTTTTGACGCGTAACGGCTCGGGCGATATCGTCACGTAGACCGTGTTGCAACCGGCGTGCTGGAGGGGGTTGATCCCGCCAGCCTCCGCCCTTACCTTGATCTCGATGCACAGCCCATCTTCTGTGTATATGTCAGGCTTGCTGGGGCCTTGGTATCTTCCCACCTTCAAGCCGCTCTTGAGGGCGTCGACCACCGCGTCGTGGATTTCGCGCTCCACCTGGACGTCAGCGGTCCTCTTTTTCGCCCCCTCTACTGCTCCCGTCACGAAGAATATCACATGCCTAAAGGTGTAGCCCTCCCTCAGCATCTCAGCCCCGATCCGCGCCACGAGGCCGTCTAACTGGACGCCGCAAGCCAGGCGCCTGACGAACTCCTCGGCCTCTTTTTCGAAGCCGGGCGCCAGCGAGATCCTCCCGAACCACTTCACTTCGCGGTACTTCTCCAATGCGCCGCGTCCCAGCCTGTTGGCAAGGACGCTCCAATCCCCCTGGTAGTGAGCCGTCACGACCACGTGAGGTATAAAGCCCGGCATCTCGGCCAGCTTTTTTAACAACACCTCGGTCTCCCTGGCGAGTTGCGGATCTTCGCCGAGATAACGTATGGGATACTCGTCTAGGAGCATCAAGACGTGCACCGGCCTCCCCAGCGCCGTGGCCACGGCTTGGACTGCTGTGAGGATGCAGACGGGATCCTTGCACTCGACGGGCTTCCCTAACACGTCGTAGAGCCATTTGGAGACCGCCAAGCCCAGCTTGAGCTCCAGCTGGCTTGCGAAGTCTAGGGCGCTCTTCGGATCTGAGTGCAAATACGTAAAGACCGTCGGCCACTGCCTCCCGTACTCGGACTCCAGCTGGTAGAGGAGGTGGGACTTGCCGCTACCTGGCGGGGCGATGACGAAGATCAGCGACGGGGCCTCCTCCTCTATATAAGCAGTAACTGTGTTGTAGACGTCTGTAACGAGCTTGCCGAATCTCCTCACATACTCCTCGTATTCCTTAAGCGAAGTAACGCTGAGCGGCGGCGGGCACTGCATGCGCCTCAGCACCAGGGAGGCGACTGAACCAAATATCTTCCGTAGGCCCATACCACCGCCCAGGGGGCCCTCTCAGCCACAGCCTTGGCGTCTGGATCATCTGGAGGCAACTGGCCGTCGACAGCCTTAAGCCACGCCTTAATGTAGCTGTCGACTACGTCCTCTGGCACGCCCTGGCTCAAGGCGTTCCTCCTGATAAGGTCAGCGGACTCTTTATATGCCCTCCTCACCTCCCTGTCTATTATCGGCGTGGCGAGCGAGCTACACCCTGCAATCTTCACCGCCACTACTAGCCCGCGCCCTCTCACTTTCAAACTGACCGCCTTAGCGTCGCCCACAGCCCAACTCCTCTTTACTGTGGACTCGTTAACAAGCTCTTCGGCCACCGCCCTCGGTTTCTTAACTACAACAGGCTTGCCATTGGGAGTCGGCAGATAGGACACGATAGTAGCAGACCTCTTCTTAAGGTATACAACCACTGTGTACATATAGTCACTTATGAACGTTTTTAAAAACTATATGTTGAATAAAATTATGGATCCATATAAACTTCAAATCACGTGGAGATCCCCACAAGCCAGTGATATGGCCAACGGACTCCCCCAACCGTGCTCTATTATAAACTCCTGGCGATTACTTAAAATCAGAGTCATGGAAAGAATATCCGCTGGCGTTTAGATAGAAGGCAAATTTCTCATCCTCCACACCTCCTCCCCCGCGTCAGCGGGGCCCACAGGCTTCACAGGCCTCACCATAAGCGGCGCCTTCTCCTCGGCCAGCCCGGCGAAGAGGTCGGCGAGGAGGTAATTCCTAATCAACTCCTCAAGAACCGCACTGGCGGTCCTCCCCTCCGCCGCCACCTTCTTCTCAAACCTCTCCCACAGGTCCGGATCCACCGAAATTTCTCTCTTCTTCTTTCTAGACTTGCCTCCTCTACCCACAGCAGTAAATACTCCTGGATTTATATGCCTACCGACCGACAGGCGGGCTCGGCGGCCCCGCCGCGTTCACACGTCGCGAGCGGAAGGACTCCTCACGCCTCGGCGTATGCGTCCAGCGCCCGGGTTTTTATAGGTGGATAAAGGCTTTAACCCCTTCGTCTCCAGCTGATGTGCACCGCCTGAGGATAAGGGGTATATACGCCACCGCGCTGACCAAACTGGCCCTGGACTGGGGCTTCAAGGTGGTGCAACCCACCGAAAAGATCGCAAAACGCCTCGCTATTGAGAGAGACGTGTCTCCGCCGGACGCCACGGTTAAGGACCACGAGTCTAAGACGGGGATCGTGGTGGTGGGGAAGTGCGAGGCGGTGGAGGCCTTTCTAGAGAGGCTCTCTCAATACGCCGATCCCTTTATCGCCAGGGCTAGGGCAGGCGTGAAGGAGGTATTCGCCGGGAGGGCGGTGGGCGAGGCGGCGGTGGAGGGCCCCGGAGGCGAGGTGTACGAAGTGCCGAGCCGCTACGTCCTCACGCCGGGGGCCGTGGGCGTATACACGGTGGCGAAGCCGCCCATCGGCCCCCACAGGGGGATGGCGGTGCCGGAGATCGCCATCGACGGCGAGTACCTCGAGCTGAACACCACGGGGAGGGTGACGTACAGCGAGCACATCCCCCCGGAGGACAGGCTGAGGCTGAGGATACTCGCTGAGTCCCGTCTGCGGCAGTACGCCTCCCTCGGGCTGAGGTTCAAGTCATCGGCCCGATACGCCGACGAGGAGGCCCTGGCCCGGGAGGCGGAGTCCCTCTACCAAGAGCTCCTGGCGCTTTCGAAAGGCGGGGCGCCCGGCGAGGTGCTGAGGCGTGGTAGCTGCCTCGCGATCGCCCTCTTCGACAAGTGGGGCAAGGAGAGGCTGGACGAGGCCAGAGGCTCGGTGGTCCCAACGGCGAGGGGGCACCACGCCCTCAGAGCCCAGGGGATTGGGCGATGCGTAGACCTCCTCGACTACGTCGGCGGCGACGTGTACGAAAAGGCGGCGGAGTACCTGGCCCAGGGCGAGGTGGCGATTTACCACGTAAAGCCCTGGGGCGACGTGGTGAAGATGAGGGGGGAGTCCATAGGCGTGAGGGGCGGAGTCTTGGTGGTCAAGAGGTTGCTCAAGCCGGGGGGCGTGCTGGACGGAATCGGCGTGGAGATCGGCAAGGGCTACTACGCGCTGACGTGCATACCCCGCGGCGCCGGGTATGTGGTCCACACCTACTACACCCCCGACGGGAGGCCGGTCGGCACATACATCAACCTCAACACCGAACCCGAGTGGGGCCGCCGGGTGTACTACATCGACCTCCTCGTCGACAAGGCCGTGACTCAGCAAGAGGAGAAGATCCTCGACCTAGAGGAGTTTAAGAAATACGCCGCGTTCTTCCCACGGCGTCTAAAGGACCCCCTAGCACACGCGCCGGCTGGGAGGCCCCAGTGCACCGAGAACGGGCTAGTCGACATCTCCGGCCGGTAGAGTTATATAGAGTTATAATGGTATATGCGTGGAGAAGACGACGATAGCCGTGTCGAAAAAACTTCTGCAGGAGCTTGCGAGAGAGAAGGAGAGGCTCAGGGCGAGGTCCATGGAGGAGGCCATATCCAGAATACTACAAGAGTACAGACTTCTGAGGAGGAGAGTGGCCATACTGGAGATGCTGGAGAAAAACCGGGGAGAGGAAGGCGCGGCCACCGTTGAGGAGCTACTTGAAGATAGGAGGAGATGGGGATCACC
This sequence comes from Pyrobaculum sp., assembly GCF_049971835.1. NCBI lineage: Archaea > Thermoproteati > Thermoproteota > Thermoprotei > Thermoproteales > Thermoproteaceae > Pyrobaculum > Pyrobaculum sp. Next base: position 48 of record NZ_JBMFKV010000124.1, on the reverse strand, counting down.
GCGGAGGCTCTCCTAGACACGTCGGTGCTGATCGAGGTGCTGGACAGG
>NZ_JBMFKV010000123.1:0-6133 GCF_049971835.1 Pyrobaculum sp. | reverse complement strand
GTGGGTGATGCTGTCAGGGTTACGGCGAGTGGTGACCGGAGGCGCTACGGCTGATATTTTTATATAAGGGGGGTAGGGGTGGGTGTCATGGGTAGGCGTAGGAGAAAGAGGAAAGTTTTACTTAGGCCGAAGAAGACCCTCCCGAAGATCTTTACCTGTCCCCACTGCGGGGCGCAACTCGTCTCTGTCAAGAAGACGGAGAAGGGGTATCTGGTGATCTGCGGCAACTGTGGGCTGAGGCACGAGTTTGAGGAGAGGGCTGGGTGGATGCCGGTGGATTACTACAACGCCTTTGTTGACCTCTACCTAGAGGGGAGGATAGCCCCGCCGCAACCACAGGCGGGCCCCGCGGGGGGAGCGGCCGGGGAGGGGGCGGAGGAGGGCGATGAATCTCTATGAGTACCTGCTAGAGGGAGTCAAGCATTTTACGTTGATTGACCCCGACAAGTCCGTCGACTATCTAAAAATCGCGAGGCACGCCCTGGAGGCGGGGACCGACGGGATACTTGTCGGCGGCTCGCTGGGGATTAAGGAGGAGCAGATGACCCGGGTGGTTAGGGACATCAAGACTGTTGCGAACGTGCCCGTTGTGCTGTTTCCAGGCTCTTTGACGCAGCTCACCGACGCGGCCGACGGGGTGCTGTTCCTAAGCGTATTGAACTCCCTCGACCCCTACTTCATCGTGGGGGCCCAGGTGCAGGCGGCGGTGTTGATAGCCAAGCATTACCCCGGGCTTGAGGTCATCTCCACGGCGTATGTAATTGTGGGGGATGGCGGCGCGGCTGGCTTCGTCTCTATGAGCAAGCCGATTCCCTACACGAGGCCTGACATCGCCGCGGCGTATGCCCTGGCCGCGAACTACATCGGCTTTAAGGCTGTGTACCTCGAGGCCGGTAGCGGGGCGCCTCAGCCGGTGCCCCCCGAGATGGTGCGAGCCGCCAGGAGGGCCTTCCCGCGGGTTTTAATCGTGGGCGGGGGGATTAGGAGCGGCGAGGCGGCGAGGGCCATCGCCAGGGAGAGGCCGAACGTGGTGGTCACGGGGACCTTGGCGGAGGAGGCTCCCGAAAAGCTGGGCGATATAGTGAAGGCGGTTAAGAGGCCCTAGGCCTTTAGCTTCGTCCTCCTCCAGTGCCTCCTGGCGGGGGATCTTGTAACTCTCCTCTTGGTCTTTGCCACGACCCACACCGGCGGGTTTCGGTTGGAGTTCAACGCGGCGGCGAGCCTCAGCTTCCTGCCGAGGGCTTTGTTCCTAGCCATGTCAGCGGCTTAAAACACTGCTTATAAATCTTGTGGCCTAAAGCTTGAAGCGGTACTCCCTCCGGGTCTGGCTGTATACGCTCTCCAAGATCTTTTTCAAAGTGGCGTCGTCTATGGGCACCTTCACCCTACCCGACGCGGCTAGGCTTATGAGCTGTTGCTCCAGGGCCTCCGCCAGCTCCGGCCTCACCACCTTGATGTTGTCAAGCCTCGCCAAGGCCTCCGGCGTCAAGATCTGCTTCAACGCGGCCCGCCTCTGCGCGGCCGCTATCTGGGCCTGCCGCTCCAGCTCGGCCTTTTTCTGAAGCTCCTCCATGGCTTTCCTCCTGCGGATCTCCTCAATCTCCCTGTCTTCGAAACCCTCTCCGTCCATTACTCCTTGGGCGGCGCTACGTACTTGGCGAGCTCCGGCCTAGCCTTCACCAGATCCTTAGCTATCTTAGTGACCAGCCTGTCAACCAGAGAGCGGCCCTCCGGCGTCAAGACCCTCCCCTTCTTAGTCTTCGCCACGAGGCCCGCCTGCTCCAGTTGCTGTAGTATCTTTCTAATCACGGCGCCGCCTGCCTTCCTGGCCCTCTCCGGCCTGGTCTTGTCGCCGATTTTCGCCCTGTAGCCATACGCCGTCCTCAAACTGCCCACCCCCACGGGCCCGTGTATGTACAGCTTCCTCATGAGGGAGGCGGCTCTTACGTACCACCAGTCGGCGGACATGGGAGGCCTCTCCTTGTTGGCGCCGGTCTTGACGAAAGGCGCCCAAACCGGCGGCTTCACCTGCGGCACGTTTTCCTTTATGTACCTGGCTAATTCACTTATCAACTGATCCGCTGGCACGTCCTTGACGGAGGGCATAGGCGCCCTACACACCTCAATATAAAACCTTTACGCCCCACCGCCCGGCGCGTTGGCGGGGGAATAATTTTATATACCCAACGACGGTGGGAGTCGTCATGAGGTTTTGCCCCAACGACAGGAGTCTGCTAATCCCCGTGAGGAAGGGGGACAAGACTGTGCTGAGGTGTCCTAAGTGCGGCTACGAGGAGGACGCGTCTAACGCCCAGGGGCGGTACCAAAGCAGGACAGTTGTGGAGAGCAAGAACACTGTCATCGTTTTGGCGGATAGCGTGGCCAACCTGCCTAAGGTTAAGACTAGGGGGTGTCCCAAGTGCGGCCACGACGAGGCGTATTTCTGGGTTCAGCAGACGAGGGCGGCTGACGAGCCGCCTACCCGCTTCTACAAATGCACTAACTGCGGCCACACCTGGCGTGAGTACGAGTAATATCGGGTGTCGCGCTAGGTTTTTAAAAAACTGGGCGGTAGATATAGACATGTCTAAGCCGGTTCTGACCTACATGGACGCCAAGGAGTTCGCCTACATAATCGACTCCATATCGGTGTTGGTGGAGGAGGCCAGCTTCGTGGTTAGGGGCGACGGCCTCTACCTCAGGGCTCTCGACGCCTCGAGGACCGCCATGGTGGATTTAATCATGCCGAAGGAGGCTTTCGAAGAGTTTCCAGAGGTGGAGGAGCTCAAGTTCGGCCTCAATCTAAAAGATCTCAAGAAGTTGCTTAGGAGGGTGAAGAAGGGGGACAAGATATCTATGGAGTTTGAAGAGGGGAGGCTGAAGATTAAGCTGGTTGGGAAGTCTGTTCGCTCCATCACGTTGCCTTCTATTGAGGTGGTGGGGGAGGAGTTGCCCACGCCTAAGGTGGTGTACACCGCCATGGTTAAGACCGCCAGCGACATCTTGGCCTCGGCTATTAAAGACGCCGACGCCGTGGCGGACGAGGTTAAGTTCGACGCCACCGAGGAGGCGTTTGTGATAAGCGCAACCAGCGACAAGGGGGAGGTGGAGGTGAGGCTGGAGAAGAACAGCGAGTTGGTGTACGAATTCGACGTCAAGGAGCCGGCATCCGCCAGGTTCTCCCTGGAGTACCTAGGGGACATTGTGAGCAGGTCTTCGAAAATCAGCGACATCGTCACCGTGGAGCTCGCCACCGCCAAGCCGGTGCACCTCACCTTCGACATACCGGCTGGGGGGAGGATAGCCTACTTCGTCGCGCCGAGGGTGGAGTGATTATCGAGGTATTTTTCCGCAACTTCTACCGAAACTACGCCAGGTTTGAAATCGACGCGGTGGAGAGGAGGGAATTCGCCTTTCAGCCGTTCGGCGGGGGCATGGTGAGGCACAAATCCTTCAAGTCGCTGGAGGACTTGAGGAGGTTCGCGGTGGAGAAGACGCCGAGGCATATATACCACTCCGTGGCGTACTACGAGAGGCCGGGCGAGGAGGATATGGAGGGGAAGGGCTGGCTGGGGGCGGACCTTGTCTTCGACATAGATGGGGACCACCTAGACACAGAGGCGTGCAGAGGAGCCACCCTGGTGACTCTCCAGTGCCTAGAGGACGCCAGGGAGGAGGCGAATAAGCTGATAGACGTGCTGAGGGAGGAGCTGGACCTAAAGCCCGCTAGGATAGTGTTTTCGGGGAACAGGGGCTTCCACATCCACGTCTCGGGCGAGGAGGTGCTCGGGCTTGGGGCTAGGGAGAGGCGGGAGTTGGTGAACTTCCTAAAGGCGGGGGGGTTCGACCCCTCGAGGTTTGAGGCTAGGCTCGGCAGGAGGAGGATTGTCCTCTACGAGGAGGTGCCCGTGGGGAGCCTATTGAGGATCCGGCAGGGGGTTGAGGACCCCAGGGCGCTTAGGGTTGAGATAGACGAGGTGGTGACGCAGGACGTCCACCGCCTCATCAGGGCGCCGGGGTCTATCAACGGGAAGACGGGCCTCGTGGCTACCCCCCTCGCGTTGAGGGATCTGGAGAGGGGGGTGGAGGACATCGTCGAGAGGGCCGTGGCTTTTCGCAAGGGCCACCTGAGGTTTAGGTTTGAGAAGGACTTCCGCGGCGCCGTGTTGTTTGAAAAGGTGGAGGCGGGTGCCGGGGATTTCAAGGTGTTGCCGGCCTACGTGGCGATATATTTAGAACTCCAGGGATTTGGAAAGATACATGATTGAGAAGATCAGGCTGTGGCTCTCTGCGGAGCTTAACTCGCGCATACTTTCCGACCCGCCGTTCAGCTCATATGCAGAGGCCGCCGAGCAGTTTCTAAGAGAGTTGCAGAACGCCCCCCTCCCCCAGGGCGTGCTGGATCAGGTAAAGGAGCAGGTGTCGGCCGCCCTGCTCACAATTATGGAGCTGAGGCTGAGGAAGATCGTCTGGGAGCTGGGGCAGGGGAGGGTGCCGAGCAGAGTCACGGCAGAGGAGGACAGGCTCATCAGGCCGCTTGTGAAAATTAGACAAGCCGGCCCCCAGAGGAAGAGGGCGCAGGAGTACGTGGTGGTGCAGTTTCTAGTGGACCACCCCACCATAGTGACGGAGGACTTCGTCCAGGTGGGGCCGTTTACGCGGGGGGATCTGGCCAAGTTGCCTCTTAGAGACGCCAAGGACCTCGAAGAGCGTGGGGTGGCTAGGCGTTTTCTAGGCGCGTAAAATTTAAATCACCACCAGTTGCCCAGGGCCATGAAGTTTCCCAAGAGCGTCAATATGTACTGCCCCCGTTGCAACGCCTACACTAAGCACAGCGTTTCCAACTACCACGCCGGCCAGAGGCGCAGTTCGGCTGAGGGCCAGCGGAGGTATGAGAGGAAGCTCGAGGGCTACGGCTCGACGCCGAAGCCGAAGCAGAAGCGCTTCGCCAAGATAAACAAGAAGGTGACGCTGGTCTTTACATGTAGCAAATGCGGCTACAAGCTGGTCAAGACCCTGGGCAGGATGAAGAAGGTGGAGCTGGTGTAGTATGCCCGTCAGATTCAGCAGAGTCCTAATACCGCAACCCAAGTCCAAATTCATCAAGATTAGGTGCCCCGACTGCGGCAACGAGCAGATTACCTACAGCCACGCCGCCATGGTGGTGCGCTGCCTCGTCTGCGGAAGGGTGCTCGCGCAGCCCACGGGCGGCAGGGCGAAATTCGCCGGCCACGTAGTCAAGATTCTAGAGTAGTAAAGGGATTTATAACCACCCCAACTCCCCTATTATGCGCCTCGTCAAGAAGGAGTTTCCAGACGTAGGCGAGGTGGTGATAGGCACGGTGAAGAAAATTGCAGAACACGGCGCCTATGTATACCTCGACGAGTACGAGCTAGAAGCCTTCGCCCCCACCCAGGAGATTATCCAGTCCTGGTTCCACTCCATTAGGGACTACGTCAAGGAGGGCAACAAGACTGTGTTTAAGGTGATCAGCGTCAACCCCAAGATGAGGGTTGTCGAGGTGTCGCTGAAGCGCGTCCGCGTCGACGAGAAGGAGAAGAAGCTCCTCCTATACCGCCACCGGGTCAGGACGCTGAAGCTTCTAGAAATCGCCATGAAGAAGCTGGGCAAGACCCAGGAGGAGGCCCTTAAGACGATGTGGTACCTCGAGGAGCAGTTCGGCGACCCCTTCAAGGTGTTTGAAGAAGTCGTCAAGACGGGGCCCCAGGTTCTGGACGACTTGGAGCTCGACCCCAAGCTTAAGGAGGCCATTGTCGAGCTGGCGAGGCAGCAGATAGAGATACCCCCCACGAAGATTTCTGGAATAATAAAGGCGGTGAGCGTCGAGGGAGACGGCGCCGAGAGGATAAAAGCCGCACTCGCCGAGCTAGCCAAGGCCATACAGGAGAAGTACCCGCAAATCTCGGCGAAGATATACGTGGTGGGGCCGCCCCGCTACAGAATCGACATCGTAGGACAGCAACCAAAACAGGTGGAGGCGGCGTTTACAGACATCACAAATCTCCTACAGACACTTCAAAAGAAGTTCAAGGTGATAACCACCGTACAGCGCATCGAGCAATGAGGTCGTTGCTGAGGCGCTGCGCCAACTGCGGCGCCTACACCCTCTCC